>CALCQB010000246.1 GCA_937897535.1 uncultured Novosphingobium sp.
GACCTGCTCGCAGCTTGGCTACATGTTCGTCGCAGCAGGCGTCGGCGCTCCGGGCGCGGCGATGTTCCACCTGTTCACCCACGCCTTCTTCAAGGCGCTGCTGTTCCTTGGCGCGGGCAGCGTGATCCACGCGATGCACCATGAACAGGACATGCGGTTCTACGGCGGCCTGCGCAAACATATCCCGCTGACCTTCTGGGCGATGACCGCGGGAACGCTGGCGATCACCGGGGTCGGGATCGTCGGGGTGTTCGGGTTCGCCGGGTTCTATTCGAAGGATTCGATCCTTGAGGCGGCATACGGCGCGCATACCGGCATCAGCATGTTCGGGTTCTGGATGGGGCTGTTTGCGGCGCTGCTGACCAGCTTCTATTCGTGGCGACTGGTGTTCCTGACCTTCTTCGGCAAGCCGCGCTGGGACCAGTCCGAGCATATCCAGCACGCGGTGCATGACGATCATCACGGCCATCACGCGCACAGCGACGACGGCACTGCCGGCTATCACCCGCACGAAAGCCCGCTTTCAATGCTGATCCCGCTCGGCCTGCTCTCGCTGGGGGCGGTGATCGCCGGGTTCGTGTTCCATCACGCGTTCATCAGCGCCGGAGACGGTGAGTTCTGGCGCGGCTCGGTCGCGTTCGGCGAAGAACTGATCCACCACATGCACGAAGTGCCGGTGTGGGTGCAGTGGGCGCCGTTCACGGTGATGCTGACCGGACTGGCGATTGCCTGGTACGGTTACATCCGGAACCCCGGCTTCCCGGCGAAATTCGCCGCCGCGATCAAGCCGGTCTACACCTTCGTCTACAACAAGTGGTTCTTCGACGAGCTGTACGACCGGATCTTCGTCCGTCCCGCCTTCTGGCTGGGGGACAAGTTCTGGAAGCTGGGCGACATCGGCGTGATCGACCGGTTCGGGCCC
Source organism: uncultured Novosphingobium sp. (assembly GCA_937897535.1). Lineage (GTDB taxonomy): Bacteria > Pseudomonadota > Alphaproteobacteria > Sphingomonadales > Sphingomonadaceae > Novosphingobium. The sequence continues at coordinate 923 of CALCQB010000246.1, forward strand.
AACGGTTCGGCCTGGGCGGTGCTGCAAGGCAGCCGGATCACCGCGAAGCTACAGACCGGTTATCTCTATTCCTACGCGCTGGTGATGCTGCTGGGCCTCACCGCAGCGATCAGCTGGGTCCTGGTGCACTGATATGACCGATCTTCCGATCCTTTCGCTGATGCTGCTGGTGCCCCTGCTGGCCGGGGTGGCCTGCCTGCTGGTCTCGGCCCCCGCAGCGCGGACAATTGCGCTGGCCGCGACGCTGATCGATTTTGCGCTCGGCGTGGTGCTGTGGCTGAACTTCGACATCGGCGTTGCGCAGTGGCAGTTCCAGGAAAGCCACGCGATCTTCGCCGGGTTCGCCTGGAAGCTGGGGATCGACGGGATTGCGCTGACGCTGATCATGCTTTCGGTGTTCCTGATGCCGATCTGCATCCTCGCCAGCAACGCGATCGAAAAGCGGGTCGGCGAATACATGGCCGCGTTCCTGCTGATGGAAACGCTGATGATCGGGGTGTTCGCAGCGCAGGACCTGTACCTGTTCTACATCTTTTTCGAGGCCGGCCTGATCCCGATGTACCTGATCATCGGCATCTGGGGCGGGGCGGAACGGATCTACGCCAGCTACAAGTTCTTCCTCTACACGCTCCTCGGCTCGATCGTGATGCTGATCGCGATGATCTGGATGGCGCAGGCCGCGGGCACCACCGACATCCCGACGCTGATGCAGTACGACTTCCCGTTCGAAGCGCAGAAGTGGCTGTGGCTGGCGTTCTTCGCCAGCTTCGCGGTGAAGATGCCGATGTGGCCGGTCCACACCTGGCTGCCCGACGCGCACGTTCAAGCGCCGACCGCGGGTTCGGTGATCCTGGCCGGCGTGCTGCTCAAGATGGGCGGCTATGGCTTCATCCGGTTCTCGCTGCCGATGTTCCCCGAAGCCTCCGCGCACTACGCGTGGCTGGTGTTCTGGCTGTCGATGATCGCGGTGGTGGTTACCTCGCTGATCGCGCTGGTCCAGCACGACATGAAGAAGCTGATCGCCTATTCCTCGGTCGCGCATATGGCGATTGTGACGATCGGGCTGTTCGCCTTCAACGTCCAGGGCCTTGAAGGATCGATGATCGTGATGCTCAGCCACGGGCTGGTCTCGGGCGCGCTGTTCCTGTGCGTCGGGGTGATCTACGACCGGCTGCATACGCGTGAGATCGACCGCTACGGCGGCCTCGCGATCAACATGCCCAAGTATGCACTGTTGTTCATGCTGTTCACGATGGCCTCGATCGGGCTGCCGGGGACCAGCGGCTTTGTCGGCGAGTTCCTCAGCCTGTCGGGGATCTACCAGGTGTCGAGCTGGGTCGCGTTCATCGCCACCACCGGGATTATCCTGGGGGCTGCCTACATGCTCTACCTCTACCGCCGGGTGGTGTTCGGGGTGCAGAAGAACGCCGATGCCGCCGCGATGCCCGATCTTTCGCCGCGCGAATGGCTGATGCTCGCTCCGATCGCCGCCGCCGTGCTGTGGATGGGGGTCTATCCCGAAAGCTTCCTCGCCCCGATGCGCCCGGATATCGCTGCGCTCGACGCGCGGCTTGCCCGGGCCCGGCCCGAAAGCGACGCCAAACTGACGATCGGGGCACCCAAGCCTCACGAAGAACCGGCCCATGAAGGGGGGGCGCACTGATGGACTGGATGCAGTCACTGCGCCTGGTAGCGCCTGAAGAAATGCTGAGCCTTGCCGGGCTGGTCCTGCTGGTCGGTTCGGCCTGGGGTCAGACCCGCCAGGATGCCCGCGCGGTCAACTGGCTGGCAGTGCTGGTCCTGGCCGGAGCCGCCGCGATGGTTGCGCCGACGCTGTGCCAGGGAATCGGTGGAGATGCCGCACTGGCCTTTGGCGGGCTGTTCTCGGCCGATGCCTTTGCTGCCTTTGCTAAACTGCTGATCTTTGCCGCGGCGGGTGCCTCGTTGCTGGTCGCCCCGGCCTTTTTCGAGCGCCACGGCGGCTATCGCCCGGAATTCCCGGTGCTGGTGCTGTTCGCGGTGCTGGGCATGTGCCTGATGGTCTCCTCGACCAACCTGCTGACGCTGTATGTCGGGCTCGAGCTCAACTCGCTCGCGGCCTATGTCCTTGCGGCGTTCCTCAAGGCTGACGACCGCTCGGCCGAAGCGGGCCTCAAGTATTTCGTGCTCGGCGCGCTCGCCAGCGGGATTCTGCTGTTCGGGATGAGCCTGACTTACGGCTTCACCGGTACCATCGGCTATGACGGGATTGCCGCCGCGACCAGTGCCGGCCTGTCGAAGGGCGCGCTGTTCGGGCTGACCTTCATGCTGGCGGGCCTGGCCTTCAAGATCAGCGCCGTGCCGTTCCACATGTGGACCCCCGACGTCTACGAAGGCGCGCCGACCCCGGTGACCACCTTCTTCGCCTCTGCCCCGAAGGTCGCCGCTCTGGCTCTGACCATGCGGGTCGTGGTCGAAGCGTTTGGCGGCCAGACAGCGGCCTGGCAGCAGATCGTCGGCTTCGCTGCGCTGGCCTCGATCGTGGTCGGCGCACTCGGCGCGATCGGGCAGCGCAACGTCAAGCGCCTGCTGGCCTATTCCTCGATCAACAACGTCGGCTTCATGCTGGTCGGCCTCGCCGCCGCCAGTCCGGAAGGCGTCTCGGCGATGCTGGTCTACCTTGCGATCTACGTGCCGATGACCATCGGCGGGTTCGTGGCAGTGCTGATGCTGCGCGACGAAGCGGGGTACCAGCTCGAGGCTATTTCAGACCTGGCCGGCTTGTCCAGCACCCGTCCGCTGATCGCGCTCGGCCTGGGTTCTGTGATGTTCTCGATGGCCGGGATCCCGTTCTTCTTTGGGTTCTGGGGCAAGTTCGTGGTGTTCCAGGCGGCGGTTGCCGCGGGCCTGCTGCCGCTGGCGCTGATCGCTGCGCTGGGCAGCGTGATCGGCGCGTTCTACTACCTCAAGATCGTCAAGGTGATGTATTTCGACGAGCCGGCCGGCAAGGCCACCGGACGCAGCGACATGATCCATGACTGGCTGCTGGCGGTGTCGGCGCTGTTCATCTCGCCGCTGGGCTGGCTGCTGACCAAGGGCCTTGGCGCTTTGGCCGCGATCGCCGCCGGCGTGCTCTTCGCCGCCAATTGATCCACTTCGTCCCCGAAACCGGATCGACCAACGCCGACCTGACCGCCCGGCTCGGCGTGGGCGAATTTGTGGGCGAGGGCGAGTGGCTGGTCGCCGACCGGCAGACCGCCGGCAAAGGCCGCCAGGGCCGCGCGTGGTTTGACGGGCACGGCAATTTCATGGGGTCATCCGTGGTCCGCCCCGGGCCTGGCGATCCCCCGGCAGCAAGCCTGGCCCTGCTGAGTGGACTGGCGCTGCATGAAGTGGTCGCGCCCTTGGTTCCGCCCCCGGCCGCGCCGCTGCTCAAATGGCCCAACGACGTGATGGTCGGCCAGGCCAAGCTGGCCGGAATCCTGCTCGAACGGGCGGGCGACGCGGTGGTGGTCGGGATCGGGGTCAACCTCGCCCAGGCTCCGCAGGTCGAAGGGCGCGAGACGATTGCGCTTTCCGCCTTTGGCCCAGCGCCTGATCGCAATCATTTCGCCGAAAGTCTGGCCCGCCAGTTCGATCTCGAGCTGGGCCGCTGGCGCGGCTACGGGATCGATCCGCTGGTCCGCCGTTGGCTGGCCGCGGCCCATCCGATCGGCACCGCGCTGGCGATCGGCGAGCCGGGTGAGACACCGCTCGAGGGGCAATTCGCTGGCCTCTCTGCCGAGGGTGCCTTACAGTTGCGACTGGCTGACGGGGCGATCCGCACGATCAATGCCGGCGAAGTCCGCCTGTCCGGCGGCCAGTAGGAACGGGACGATGCTGCTCGCGATCGACAACGGCAACACCAATGTGAAATTCGCGCTCGTCGATGACGCTGGCGTTATCGTCCAACGCTGGCGGATTGCGACCGATGCCCGCCGCACCGCCGATGAATACGCGGTGTGGCTCAACCAGCTGCTCGAGCTGGAGGGATTCTCCCGGTCTGCTGTCGAAGCCGTAGTGATCGCTTCGGTCGTGCCGCGCGCGCTCCATAACCTGCAGGAGCTGGCTTCAAAATATTTCGGGGTCGAGGCCCTGATCGGCGGCCGACCGCCGGTCGAATGGGGCATTGCACTCAAGGTCGACGAGCCGCGCGCGCTGGGTGCGGATCGCGCGGTCAATGCAATTGCCGCCCAGGCGCTCGAGCCGGGTGACAAGATCGTGATCTCGTTCGGGACCGCCACCACGTTCGATCATATTGGCGCCGACGGGGCCTACATGGGCGGCTCGATCGCCACGGGGGTCAGCCTGTCGCTCGACGCGCTTTACAATGCCGCCGCCATGCTCCCGCGGATCGCGATCGAGCCACCGCCGGGTTCAAGCGTGATTGGCCGTGATACGGTCGGCCAGATGCAGATCGGGATCTACTGGGGCTATGTCGGCATGATCGAGGGGATGATCGCCCGGATGAAGGCCGAAATCGGCCGCCCGACCAAAGTCATCGCCACCGGCGGCCTCGCCCCCCTGTTCCAGCAACACGGCCACCTGTTTGACCGGGTCGAGCCTGACCTGACCCTGCGCGGAATCGCCTTGCTCTATGCCGGCCGGTCCGCAGGCGCGTGAATTCCGTTTCCCTTTCGCCATTGCAGGCGTAGCGAGGCAAACCTTGGCGCCATGGGCTGCGGCCCGTGGATTGCTTGATCGCTCCACGCCTCGCCATGACGAGGCATTTTGAAGGTCGTTTTCAGTGAAACCCGGAAAAGAACTGCTGTTTTGTGCGCTTGGTGGCTCGGGTGAGATTGGCATGAACGTCAATCTCTACGGCTGCGAGGGCAAGTGGCTGATGGTCGATCTGGGCATGACCTTCGGTGCCAACGAGTATCCCGGCACCGAACTGGTGTTCGCCGACCTCGACTTTATCGAGCAGCGCAAGAAGGATCTGATCGGGATCGTTTTGACGCACGCGCACGAGGATCACATCGGCGCGGTGCCCTATTTCGCGCAGGAGCTGGGGGTGCCGCTCTACGCCACCCCGTTCACCGCCAAACTGGTCAACGAGAAACTCGACGAGGCCGGGATCCGGCACGAGGTCAAGCTCAACGTGATCGATCACCTCGACCAGTTCGAGCTTGGCCCGTTCGGGATCCGCTATGTCCCGCTGGCCCACTCGATTGCCGAGGGCAATGCGTTGGTGATCGAGACGCCTTATGGCCGGATATTCCACACTGGCGACTGGAAGCTCGACGACGAACCTCTGGTCGGCGTGCCCGCTACCGCTGCCGAACTGACCGCGATCGGTGATCAGGGCGTGCTGGCGCTGGTCTGCGATTCGACAAACGTGTTCAATCCCAAGGCCTCGGGCTCCGAAGGCGCGGTGCGCGCGGCCTTGCTGGAGGAAGTCGCCAAGCATCACGGCCGCCGCGTGCTGGTCACCACCTTCGCCTCGAACGTCGCGCGGCTCCAGACGCTGGGCGAAGTGGCGGTCGCCACCAACCGCCGGCTGTGCGTGGCCGGCCGTTCGCTTGACCGGATCATCAAGGCGGCCAAGGGCTGCGGCTATCTCAAGGACCTGCCCGAAACGATCGATTTCGACACTGCGATGGGTCTGCCGCGCGGGGAAGTGCTGATCCTCGCGACCGGCGGGCAGGGTGAGCCCCGCGCGGCCTTGTCCCGGATTGCCGAGGGCGGGCACCCGATCGCGCTTGAAGCGGGCGATGTCGTGCTGTTCTCCAGCCGCCAGATCCCCGGTAACGAGATCGCGATCGGCCGGATCCAGAATCGTCTCGCCGCGCGCGATATTCCGATCGTTACCGACCGCCAGGGGATGATCCATGTATCCGGACATCCGGGCCGTCCCGAGCTTGAAGCACTCTATGGCTGGATCCGTCCGCAGATCCTGCTGCCGGTTCATGGCGAAGTCCGCCATATGCGCGAACAGGCCCGGTTCGGCCGCGCCTGCGGCATTCCCAAGGCGGTGGCGCAAGAGAACGGCGATCTGGTCCGGCTCGCTCCGGGCAAGCCCGGCAAGATCGACGAAGTGCGGGCCGGCCGGTTGATCCTCGATGGCGACATCATCAGCCCGGCCGACGGCGAAGCGATCGTCATGCGCCGCCGTCTGGCCGCCAACGGGCTGGTGATCGTGGTGCTCGACGGGAAGGGCCGGGTCCATGTCGAAGCGATCGGGCTGCCGCTGGACGAGGACATGGATGAATTCGTCGCCGAAGCGCGCGAGGACGTCAGCGCCGCACTGGCCAAGCTCAAGGGTGGTCAGCGCCACGACCGCGAGGTCATTACCGAGGCGGCACGGCTCGCTGGGCGCCGGGCGGCCACCCGCTGGTCGGGCAAGAAGCCGCAGGTCCGCGTCATCCTGGCGGAGCATTGATCCCGTGAAACTGACCTCGGCCCTCGCGATCTACTTCCTGTTCTGGGTGATGAGCGCGTTCTTTGTCATGCCGTTCGGGCTGCGCACCCACGATGACGATCAGGCCGAACTGGTCCCCGGGCAGGTCACCAGCGCCCCGGTCAATTTCAATCCGCGCCGGATTGCGCTGCGGGCGACCGTGCTGTCGCTGCTGCTGTTCGGGCTGTTCTACCTGAACTACACGCAGGACTGGCTGACCCTCGATGACATCGACGTAACCCGCTACATCAACTAATTGCGCAGTCGTTCGATCGCCTGAGCGAGCGCGACGTAAAGCTTACCCATATCTGACGAGAGCAGGGTAACCCCCAGCGCGTGACCATCGCGGGTCGACAGCAGCTGCCGCAACATTGCTTCGAAATCGTGGATGTAGTGGCTGACGTGATCGCTGAAGGCGCGGTCGTCTTCGTAGAGCTGGGCAATCGCCTTGACTTCACCGGCTTCGAGCAGCCGGACCGCGCGGCGGGTAAAGATGCCGCGATCGCCTTTCAAATAGGCCGACCAGGCGGTATCGGTAACTTCGCTGTCGATCGCCCGGGCGATGTCGATCGCGTTCGAATTGAGGCTTTCGGTGATCAAAGCGACCCGGCGGGCGAAATCGTTATCGACCTGTTCCTCGGCCCGGGCCCGGGCATGAGCGACGCGCTGTTCAAGATGGCCGGTCAGTTCACTAACCTTGGCCAGTTGATCGCGCAGCTGGATCGCGGCATCGCGGCTGACCCCGGCGGCCTTGGCGGCGGCCTGTTCCAGCTGCCCGGCAACTTCATCGGCTCTGGTCCGCATCGCCCGGTCGATCGCGGCGGTGCTTTCATTGCCGATCCGGGCCGCGAGTTCAGAGACCGCCCCGGCGCTCATTGTGCCGATTCCGGCGACGGCGGCCCGGGCCGACTGGTCGAGCTCATCGATCGATCGTTTGAGTTCGGCCTGGGCGTGCTCGGCCAGTCCCAGGCTTTCGCTGCGGACCTGCTCGAGCGACGAGGCCAGCGCCTGGAGCGTTTCAGCCTGCCGCGTACCGCCGATCTGAACATCGGCCGACAGCGCCTCGATCCGGCGCAGGGCCAGGTCGAGCCCTTCGGTCCCCTGGGCGATATGGCCAGAAACGCGTGCGCCGCTCTCCTCGGCCTCGCTCAGGCCGACCTTGAGTGCCTCGACGCGGTTCTCGATTCCGGTCAGCCGGGCTTCGCTCACCCCCATCGCCTGGGGCAGATCCTTGGTCGAATGCTGGACGCTGGCCTGGATCAGTTCGAGCAGCCGGACGCTGCTGTCGGTCAGTTCGGCCACGGCCACGTCGGTCCCGCCCAGCGCCTCTCGGCTCGCCGCCAGCTTTTCGCCCAGTGCGGCCAGGCTTTGCGCGACCTTGCCTTCGGCCTCCCCACCAAGTGCCGCCACTTCGTCAAGCTTGCGGGCGAAATGATCGAGCTGGATCGCGACGGTCTCGCTATTGGCAACCAGTTTGCGCCCGTGTTCGTCCTGCGCGGCGCGGCGCTCGGCGATCTTGCCGTCAAGCGCTTCAAGCTGGGTCGAAAGCTGGGCGATGAAAGCGCTGTGGCGTTCCTCGAACTCGCCGCGACGGCGTTCGAGCTCTTCGGCAAACAACCGGTCGCGCTCGATCATCCGACCATCGACCTCGGCAGCCTCCTTGGCCAGTTCACCTAGCCGGTTGCGCGCCGAAGACATCGCCTTTTCGTCGATCTCCGCGACCTTGGCGATCGCGCCGGAAAGGTCTTCCTCCAGCTGGACGATCGCAATCTTCCAGGATTCGAGCGCGGTGCTCTCGCCCTCGCGGAGCGATCGCACCAGTGCGCCGCTCTCGTCGCGGATCGTAGTCAAGCGGGCCCTGAGAGACGTGAGACTCTCGCCTTCCTGGACATCGAGGATTTTGCGGGCGTCTTCCAGTTCATCGGACAGCGCGGCCGCACGGCTGCGGATCGCGGCGAGGGCCTCGACCTCTTGTGCGTCAAGCTGAGTGCGGAACTCGGCCCCGCGGTCGGCCAGCGCGGCAAAGCGCTGGTCGGCAATTTCGCCCAGCTGCTCGGTCTGACGCGTGAACTCGGCGATGGTGCCTTGAACGGTGCTTCGCAAGGCGTCGATCTGGCGCTCGCTGGCCTGGCCAAACTCGTTGAGCCGGTTGAACCCGACGATCAGATCCTCAACTTGGGCATGGGCGGTGCGGCCGGCCGTACCGATGTTGTTGGTGACGTCCTTGGCCGAACTGGCGATCACCGGCAGGTGGCCGCGCAGCGATTCCATATTCTCAAGCGCGGCGGCGCTGACGGTCTGGATCGATTCGAGCCGCGTGCCGTTATCCTCGATCAGCGAGGCGAGCTTGCCGGCGTGTTCGGACAGCCGTTCTGCCGCAACCCGGCCCAGCGATTCGATGTCGCGCGATTGCGAGGCGATGAACTCACGGGCAAGGCTCAGCTCGCGGTTGACCGTGATCAGCCGGGTTTCGAGCCGTTGGGATTCAGTGTTGAGCATTTGCGCCGTCTCGCCAAACCGCTTGGCCTCGCGCCGGCTGTTGCGCATCGCGATCAGCCAGACCATCGCGATCAGCAGCGGCGGCACGGCCCAATCGCGGATCCAGCCGGTCCATCGCGCCAGATCGGCCCCGGTCTGCATCGCCGCCAGATTTGCAAACACGAACAACCCGGTCCAACCCGCCAGCAGCAGCACCGTAACGGCCAGCGCGGCGATGATCGGCCAAGGCCGCTCTGCGCGCTGCGGTGCTTCTTCCCACCAGTCGTCCGCAGCCTCGGCAGCGACTTCGGCCGGGGCTTCGAAAGCCTCAGGGGATGGCGAGCTGTGAGGCTCACCAGCGTCGATCGCAACAATGCGCGTACCACGGGTCATGAAAAGTCGTTTACCATGTTCGGGCAGGGGATAAACCCCAGTTTAACCCCTTTGCTGTTAGGCCCGCGGAATGGCCTATGAAGCTGGAGCCCTCGATGCGACCCTCGCCGCTGCTGCGGGGGAGGATGCGCTGCTGTTTTCCGAGCTGCGCCAAGCCTTTATCGAAAGCGTCGAACGCCAGATCGATCTGCTCCAGCGGGCCCGTTGCGATGGCAACTGGCAAATGAGCGCAATGCGGCTCAAAGGCGTTGCGGCGACGTTCCATGCCGAAAAGCTGATCGCGCTCGCCGAGGAAGCGCTTGATGGCGCCCCCGGCGATCCCTCGGTGCTGCGCCGGATGCGGAATTTTCTGACCGACTTCGCAGCCGCTTAGCCGTCGCTGTCGCCTCCCATGCGGGGCATGGCTTGGCACCCCCGCAATAGTCCTCTAGAAACCGCGCTTTCCCAAAATGCGCGGAGAAAGACGCTGCGGGTCGCCGTTCTGACAATGCTGGAACTTGCCGCGCCGGATCGACCGATGCCGCGCGCGTTCCTGCGCATCGGCGGGTTGACCGTGGCGCGGCAGCAGGTGGCGCTGGCGCTCGAACTCAAGTGCGAGCGAGTAGTGTGCATTGCCCATGGCCTGGCCCCGCAACTGATCGAAATTCAGCATCTGGTCGAAGCTGCCGGGGCGCAGTTTCATCTGGTTTCGCACGCCCGGGCGCTTTCCGGGCTGGTCAGCGTGGTCGATGAGATCGTGGTGCTGGCGGACGGGCTGTTCGCCTCGACCCTGCAAGCCGCGGCGTTGCTGGAAGAGGGGCAGGCGGTGCTGGTCCAGCCAATCGACCAGGGGCTTGCCGCTGGATTTGAGCGGATCGACCTCAACCATGCCGCCGCCGGGGCGATGCGGCTGCCGGGGCGACTGGTTGAGCGAATGGCGGAGTTGCCGGCCGATTGCGACGCCGCTTCGGCCTTGCTGCGGATTGCGCTGCAGGCAGGGATCCGTCAGCGCGCAATCCCGGCACCGGGTCAGGACGGTCTGTTCTGGAACCTGGTGCGCAGCGAAGACGAGGCGCACGCGGTTGAGCCGCAATGGGTCCGTCGGCGGACCAGCAGCGACGGATTCTTGAGCCTCTCGGGCGCTGTCGCGCTGTTTTCCGTGCGGAGCTTCGGCCCAGCCTTGCTCCATGCCGGAAGCGGTGCCTCGGCGCTGGCGATCGCAGCGGCGGTGCTGGCCTTGCTGGCGGTCGGTTCGGGGTGGTTCGGATTGATCGCGCTGGGATTGGGGTTCGCGGCGCTCGGGTGGATTCTGCGGGATTCGGCGGTGATGCTGTCGCGGATCGAAACCGACTCAACATCTGCCCATAAAAAATTGGATAGCAAGCATCTTTTTGGTTGGCTGCTCGATGCAATCATCGTTCTGCTGGCGGCCTGGGGGGCCGAGCTGCATGCCGGACAGCATTTCGCCGACAAGCTGTTTCCGCCGTTCATGCTGGTCGCGCTCTTGCGGATCCTGCCGCGGCTCGTTGCGCCGCGCTGGGCGGCGTGGTTCGCTGACCGCAGCGTTCTTGCGCTGGTGATCGCGGCGGCGATGATCGCCGGTGTCGGCAGTGCCGCTATCCACGTCCTGGCCGCGTTGGCTGCGTTGGCCGGAGTCCTTCTGCCGCTAGGGCAATCTCGGCTAACGCGAGCTTAACCAAACCGGGCTATGACGCGGGCATGACCGAGACAATTGCCCAGGCTGTATCCGCTCCGGTAGAGGCGGTGCTGCGCGACGAACTGGCCCACGGCGATGCCATGATCGGGACGATCGCCCCGATCTTGCGCCACCTGCTCAACAACGACGAACATTCGGTGTTCGGCGACGACATCATCGCAGCCATGCGCGGCATGATGGCCGATGTCGCCGCCCAGTTGCTCGATGCCTTGAACAAAGGTTCCGGCGAGCACGACCCGGCGCAGATCGCGGCCCTGGTCGAACACTTTGCCACGCATCCGGGCTTTCTGGGCCATGTTCATGCGCTGGCGCTCGAATCGCATCTGGCGAGGCGCCTGCAAGCCCGTCTCGCGCTCGACCCGGTGCTGTCGCCGCTGTTGCAGGCCTTGATTGCGTCGAGCGAAGCCCACATCGCCGGCTCCGCGATGGCGCTGCTCGCCGCGCAAGCCCGGTTCGTCCAGCATCAGCGCCGGATGCAGCTGCCGCTGAGCGAATTGCCGGGAGACCTGCTTCACGCGGCATTGATCGCGCTCCGTGGTCAGGCTGGTGACGATCCCGACCAGCTTGCTTCCGCCACCGCGGCCGAGCACAGCATCCGCAGCGCTTTCGATGAAAGCCGCAGCCGCCTCGGGCTGATTGCCCGGATCGTTACCGGCATGGGTGGCGGGGCGACAGTGGCCTTGTCGGTCACCCACGCCGGGGTCGCGATTTTCCTGTCGGCCTTGGGAATCGCGTCGGGGCAGGACCGCGACATGGCGGTTCTGGCCACCAACGAATCGCAAGTCGCGCGCCTCGCTCTCGCCTTGCGCGCGGCGGGGCTGAAGCCGCAGACGATCGAGGAACAGTTCGAAGCGATGCATCCAGCGGTCACCCTCCCGGCCAATTTCGAGCTGCTGGGCGCCGATCATGCCGCTGCATTGCTGGCGCGCTCCGCCCCCTATCCGGGCGGCTGAGCGCGGAATGAACGAAGTTCCCGCAAGCCTGGCGCAAGGACGCAGCGATGACGAAGGCCGCCTGGTCTCCGCCAGCGAGCCTCTGGCCGGCCTGCAGCACGATTGCGGGGGCGATATCCCCGGCGCCATCGCCATTCCGGCGC
>CALCQB010000247.1 GCA_937897535.1 uncultured Novosphingobium sp.
TGCTGGCGAAGGCCGGCCTGTCCAAGGACGATATCGACGTCTGGGAAATCAACGAGGCGTTCGCGGTGGTCGCCGAAAAGTTCATCCGCGATCTCGATCTCGACCGGACCAAGGTCAACCCCAACGGCGGGGCGATGGCGCTGGGCCACCCGATCGGCGCGACCGGCTCGATCCTGATCGGCACCGCGCTCGACGAACTGGAGCGGACCGGCGGGCGCTATGGCCTGGTCACGATGTGCGCGGCGGGCGGCATGGCCCCGGCGATCATCATCGAGCGGATCTGATAAAGGCGCCCGTCCCCGGCGGGGAGGGGCTATTGTTTGCGCTGGTTCGAAGGGTTAGCCTCACCGGATGACTGACCTTCTCACCAAAATCACCGCCGTCGTCGGCCCGCAAGGCGTGCTGACCGGCGAAGACGTGTCCGGCCGCGCGGCTGATTTCCTCGGGCTGACCACGGTTCAGGCCGGGGCGATCGTCCGCCCGGCCAGCACCGCAGAGCTCAGCGACGTGATGAAGCTGTGTCATGCGGCGGGACAGGTGGTGGTCCCGGCGGGCGGCTACACCGGTCTGGTCCAGGGTACGGTCTGCGCGGCAGGCGACATCCAGATTTCGCTCGAGCGGATGCGCGCGATCGAGGCGATTGATCCGGTCGGTCGGACCATGACGGTCGGCGCGGGCCTGCCGGTCCAGGCGGCGCAGGAAGCCGCCGCGGCCGAGGGCTTGAAGTTCGCGGTCGACTGGGGCGGGCGCGGCACGGCGACGATCGGCGGTGGGATATCGACCAATGCCGGAGGCAATTCGGTGGTCCGCTATGGGATGATGCGCGAAAACGTGCTCGGGGTCGAAGCCGTGCTGGCCGATGGCACGGTGATCTCGGCGATGAACAGCCTGCTCAAGAACAACGCCGCCTACGATCTGAAACAGCTGTTCATCGGCAGCGAAGGCACGCTCGGGATCATCACCCGCGCGGTGCTGAAATTGCAGGCGGCACCGCTCTCGACCAACACCGCGCTGCTTGCGCTGGAAAGCTTTGACGCGGTCCAGGCGCTGTTCGTCCACGCCGGCCGGCGGCTTGGCGCGATGCTGACCTCGTTCGAGGTGATGTGGGACAGCTTCTACCAGATCATCGCGATCGACAGCGGCAATCACAATCCGCCACTGCCCGCCGGGCATGGCTATTACGTGATCGTCGAGGCCAGCGGCACCGATCAGGAACGCGACGCCGAACTGTTCGAGACGGTGCTGGGCGAAGCGCTGGAGCAGGGGCTGGCGGTCGATGCCGCGATCGCCAGCAGCAAGGCCCAGTCCGAAGCGATCTGGGCGATCCGCGACGACGTGAAAACGCTCAATGTCCGTACCTTGCCGGCCGCGACCTTCGACGTCAGTCTGCCGATCGTGGCGATGGACGGCTATGTCAAAGCGATCGAAACCGCCGCCCGCGCCCGGCTCGGCGAGAGCATGAAGCTGGTCGTGTTCGGTCACATCGGCGATGGCAACCTGCATATTATTCTTGGTGCACAGCCGTTTACGGCGCAAACCAAACACGAGATCGAGGAACTGGTCTACACAGCTCTGATCCCCCACCGCGGCTCGGTCAGCGCCGAACACGGGATTGGGCTCGAAAAGCGCGACTGGCTGGAAATTACCCGCAGCCCCGAGGAGATTGCGCTGATGCGCACACTCAAGGCCGCGTTGGACCCCAAGAACCTGCTCAACCCCGGCAAGGTGCTGAAATAGGAGTTTCGCGATGACCGCGATGATTTGCGAGATTTCCGACCACGTCGCCACGATCACGCTCAACCGGCCCGAGCGGATGAACACGATCTCGTCGGCGATGCTCGACGAACTGACCCGAACCTTCGTGGCGGTCAACGAAAACCCCGACGTGCGGGTAGTGGTGCTGACCGGAACCGGCCGCGCGTTCTGCGCAGGGCTGGACCTCAACGAGGCTTCCGCCGGGCAGGGCATCGGCGGCAAAGACCGCCGCCCGCCCGAAACGATCGACCTGCGGAACACGCCGCCGACCGTGCTGTTCGCGATGGACAAGCCGGTGATCTGTGCGCTCAACGGCTCGGCGGCGGGCTATGGCATGGACCTGGCGCTGGGCTGCGATATCCGGATCATGGCTGACAATGCCAAGCTCGCCGCTGCCTTCGTCAAGCGCGGGGTGGTGCCCGAGAGCGGCGGAACCTGGTTCCTGCCGCGGATGCTCGGCTGGGCCAAGGCGGCCGAGATCATCTTCACCGGCCGCACGCTGAGCGCGGCCGATTGCCTCGCCGAGCGGCTGGTCAACCAGGTGGTCCCGGCCGATCAGGTTGCCTCTGCTGCCCGCGCGATGGCGCTGGAGATTGCCGGAAATGCCCCGCTCGCGGTCCGCGCGTCAAAACGGCTGATGCGGATGGGGCTGGAAGAGACCTTCGAAACCCACGTCCAGCACGTCTACCTGCAACTGCTCCCGCTGTTCGCCAGTGACGATTTCCGCGAGGGGGTGACCTCGTTCCTCGAGAAGCGCCCGGCGGCGTTCACGGGGCATTAGAGCGGCGACTGGTGAACGTGGATCAAGCCTCCCAAAACCGTTTATGCTGAGCTTGTCGAAGCACAGTCCTTTCCTTCGTGCCCTACGCGCAACTGCCCGAAGAAGAGCAGTCCTTCGACAAGCTCAGGATAGTCGGAATTTGGGTCAGATTTTCGGCGTGTTGAGCTAACCGCCCAGCAACACCCCGCGCCCGACGTCCTTCGCATTGATCGCGCCGCTCAGGCCTAGCGCGGTGCGCATGTCCTGCTTCATCAGCCCGAGGTAGCGGGTCAGCGCCGCCTCGCCGCCGGCCGCCAGTGCCATCACCCACGGCCGCCCGACCAGCGCGGCATTGGCCCCCAGCGCCAGCGCGCGGACCAGATCCTGGCCGCTGCGGATCCCGCCGTCGACCAGCAGGGTGGTCTTTCCGCCCACGGCATCGGCGATCCGCGGCAGCATGCTGGCGGTCGAGGCGACCCCGTCGAGCTGCCGGCCGCCGTGGTTCGATACGATCATGCCATCCGCACCGACCGCCACCGCCTGTTTCGCATCCTCGACGTCGAGCACGCCCTTGAGCACCAGGTTGCCCTTCCAGATCGTGCGTAGCCATTCGATGTCCTGCCAGGTCACCGAGGCGTCGAACTGGCTTCCGGTCCAGTGCAGGTAATCGCGAGGGTTCTTCGATTGCTTGACGTACTTCGCGAGATTGCCGAACCCGTGCGGGCCGCCCTTGACCCCGACATCCCAGGCCCAGCGAGGGTGCAGCGCATAGTCAAGCGCTCCCGAGCGCAGCTTGCCCCATGCGTCAAGCCCGCCGGCCATGCCGTTGCGGATATCGCGGTAGCGGGTGCCGAGCACAGCGAGGTCGATCGTGAACGCGAGGGTGCGCACCCCCGATTCCCAGGCGCGGGCCAGGATTTCCTGCACGATCCCGCGGTCCTTCAGCATGTAGAGCTGGAACCAGGCCGGCCGATCGCTGACCGCGCCGACTTCTTCCAGCGTGCAGATCCCGACGGTCGAGAGGCAGAACGGGATCCCCGCCGCGTCGGCCGCACGCTTGGCCTGCACCTCGCCGCGGCGCGCGCTCATCCCGCCCATCCCGATCGGCGCCAGCACCAGCGGCAGCGCCAGCTTCTCGCCGAACAGCTCGACCGAGCAGTCCATCGCCGAAGCATCGCGCAGGACCTTCTGGGTCAGCTGCACCGCTTCCCAATCGGCGGTGTTGCGGCGCAGGGTCACTTCGGCTCCGGCCCCGCCATCGATGTAGTCGAACAGGAAGCGCGGCAGGCGTTTTTCGGCCTCGCGCCGGAAGTCGGCGAAGCTGGCGGGAAGGAGGTTGAGCGACTGGCCCATCAGAGCATGGCTTCGATCAGCCGTGGGCCTTTGCTCGCCAGTGCATCAGCCAGCGCCGCGCGGAAGCCCTCGGCGGTATCGACCCGCAACGCCGGCACGCCCATGCCGTGGGAGATCTGCGTCCAGTCGATCGCCGGGTTCTTCAGGTCGAGCATCGACAGCGCCTTGGGCCCCGGGTTCTGCACTCCGACCCGCATCAGTTCGATGTTGAGGATCGCGTAGGAACCATTGTTGAGGATGATCGTGGTGACGTCGAGCTGTTCGCGCGCCATCGTCCACAGCGCCTGGCAGGTGTACATCGCCCCGCCATCGCCGTGCAGCGCGATCACCTTGCGGTCCGGGCAGGCCACCGCGGCCCCCACCGCCAGCGGCAGGCCCTGACCGATCGCGCCGCCGGTCAGCTGCAGCCAGTCATGTGGCTTCGCCCCCGCGCACATCAGCAGCGAGGCGCCGCCTTGAGTCGCGCCTTCATCGGAAACGATCGCGTTTTCGGGCAGCAGATCGGCCAGCACCGCACCGAGATTGGCGCTGTTGAGCTTGCCCGGTTCGGCCGGAAAACTGGTCGCGGCCTGGACCAGCGCCGGTTCGGCCGGAGCGCCCAGCGCGTCCGCCAGCGCGGTCAAGGCCGCCAGCGCATCTTCGCGCAGCGAGGCCAGCCGGACCAGTTCGGCATCGGGCGGAGAGAGCCAGCTTGGCTTGCCGGGATAGGCGAAGAACGAGACCGGCGGTTCCGCACCGCAGAACACAATCGTCTTGAACTCCTTGAGGTAAGCCTCTGCCTGTTCACCGAAATAAGGCAGCTTTTCCACCGCGACCCGGCCGACGCCGCGCTGATGGCGGGCGGCGAAGGTTTCAGCGATCAGGCGGCAGCCGGTCGCGGCGGCGATCCGCCCGGCCTGGACCAGCGCATCCGCGCGGAGCGCCCGCCCGCCGAGGAACAGGCACTTCGGTCCTTCGCCCTGCAGCGCTGCAGCGGCCGCGGCGATGGTCGCAGCGGGGGCCTGCGGGGGAGATGGCAAGACCGGCGGAGCGACCGCCGCCGCGCCTTCGCTCCAGGCATGATCGGCCGGAACGATCACCGTGGCGATCTTGCCGGGGTAGCCGCCCTGGGCGACGCCGAAGGCTTCGGCCCCGGCCTGGGCCAGATCGCGGTTGCTTTTCGAGACGCGGACCCAGTCCGACATCGGCCGGGCGACGCCCGCCGCGTCGGAGGTCAACGGGGCATCAAAATGGAGGTGATAGGTCGCGTGATCGCCGACCATGTTGATGATCGGGCTGCCGGCCTTCCGGGCGTTGTGGAGGTTGGCGAGGCCGTTGCCGAGGCCGGGGCCGAGGTGCAGCAGCGTCACCGCCGGCTTTTCCGCCATCCGGCCATAGCCATCCGCAGCGCCGGTCACCACGCCTTCGAACAGGCCGAGGATCGCGCGCATTCCGTGCTGGCGATCGACCGCTGCGACCAGTTGCATTTCCGACGTGCCCGGGTTGGCAAAACAGACCTCGACCCCGCACGAATAGAGTGTCTCAATGAATGCTTCGGCGCCGTTCATATCGGTCAGTCCTCCCTTGAAACTTACGGTAGCGTGGGCATGCATCGGCGCAACAGGATTGTGCAAAGGTCGCCGCGCGCTATGGCGATGGAGCAAGTCGGGAGGCGAATCGCGCAATGAACTATGACGTCGTCATCGTGGGTGCGGGGCAGGGCGGGGCCTATGCCGCGATCCAACTGCGCCAACTCGGCTTCGAAGGAACGATCGCGCTGGTCGGGCGTGAGAGCGAGCCGCCTTACGAACGCCCGCCGCTGTCCAAGGAATACATGCTCGGCGACAAGGCGTGGGAGCGCCTGCTGATCCGCCCGGCCGAGTTCTGGGCGGGCAAGGGCATCGACCTGCTGCTGAGCGCGGAAGTGGTCTCGCTCGATCCGGCGGCCAAGACCGTCAAGCTGCAGGACGGGCAGGAGATCGGTTACGGCGCGCTGGTCTGGGCGACTGGCGGCGATCCGCGGCGGCTGAACTGCCCGGGTGCGCAGCTGCAGGGCGTCTACGGGGTCCGCACCCGCGCCGATGCCGACGCAATCCTCGCCGACCTGGCGCAGGTGGAGCGCGCGGTGATCGTTGGCGGCGGCTACATCGGGCTGGAAGCAGCGGCAGTACTGCGCAAGCTCGGCAAGGAAGTGACGCTGCTCGAAGTCCTGCCGCGCGTGCTGGCGCGGGTCGCGGGCAAAGAGCTGTCGGCGTTCTATGAAGCCGAGCATCGCGCCCACGGGGTCGATCTGCGGACCGAAACCGGGATCGAAGCGATCGAGGGCGAGGACCGGGTCGCGGCCGTGCGGCTGTCGAACGGCAGCCAGGTCGAATGCCAGCTGGTGATCGTCGGAATCGGGATTATCCCGGCGGTCGGACCTTTGCTCACGGCCGGCGCAGCGGGCGGCAACGGGGTCGACGTCGATGAATTCTGCCGCACCAGCCTGCCCGATGTCTATGCGATCGGTGACTGCGCTGCCCATGCCAACCGCTTCGCCGATGGCGCGATCATCCGGCTCGAGAGCGTCCAGAACGCCAACGACATGGCCAGCTGCGCGGCCAAGGCAATTGTCAGCGAACCGCAGGCCTATGCGGCGACGCCGTGGTTCTGGTCGAACCAGTATGACCTGAAACTGCAAACCGTAGGCCTTTCGACCGGACATGATCAGGCGGTGTTGCGCGGCGATCCGGCCAGCCGGAGCTTCTCGGTGCTGTACCTGAGGCAAGGCAAGCTGATCGCCTGCGACGCAGTCAACATGATCAAGGACTATGTCCAGGCCCGCAAGCTGGTCGAGGAAGGCGCAGCCATCGCGCCGGATGATCTGGCCGATACCAGTCGGCCGCTCAAGGAGCTCGACCGGCTTTGAGCGGGTAATTCGCGCGCTGTCGTGGAGATGTCGTGGTCAAGTCAATGCGCGAACTCCATAATGCCGCTGAAACGACAGGAGGCAGCTTTGCAGATTGACCCGACCAAACTCGTCGAAGCCCGGCTAGCCCGGACCATGTCACAGGAAGAAGCGGCGATCGCAACCGACCTTAGCGCGCGGACGATCCAGCGGATCGAGGCGGGGCATGCCGCGTCGCTCGAAAGCACCAAAGCGCTGCTGACAATCTTCGGAGCTGACATCCTCCACGACCCGGAAAGCGCTGTGGAACCGGCCGCTGCCTCGCCGTGGCGACATATCGCAGCGCGGGTGGCACGCGCGTCGCGGCGCTCGGCGAGCTTTGGATGGGATGGCTTGCGCTTGCTGTTCGTCGCCGTGTTCATGCTTGTCGCCTTGGCCAAACCGTTTGTGCCTGACCAGACCGGGCTATTTGTTCGCGATAGCGTGGTGACAATGGGCGTGCTTGTCGCTCCTCCGGCAGGAGCTTCGGAGTTGCTGGGCTATTGGATCACCCCGGTGATGCTTGCTGTGGCAGTTCTGCTGCTCTTGAGTATCGGGCGGATCCGGAAGGCAGCCTTGCGCGCACCAACCTGAGCGCCGCTCAGTTCTCTTCGCGGCGGTAGGCGGGCAAGTGGATCCCGAACCGGATCGCTGACGCGCGCAGCGCGAACCCGGCGGCGGCGGCGAGGGTCCAGACCAGTTCGGTCGGGGCCGCCAGCATCGCTCCGGCCGCACACAGCGCCGAGGAAAGCGCGGCAGCGGTCACATAGAGCTCGGGCCGCATCAGGATCGACGGACGCCCCGCCAGCACGTCGCGGATGATCCCGCCGACGCAGCCGGTGATGATCCCCATCACCACCGCGGGAACTGGGGTGACACCGAAGGCCAGCGCCTTGGCGGTGCCTAGCACGGCATAAAACGCCAGCCCGGCAGCATCGGCATACTCCAAGAGCTGTCCTTCCCACCAGTGCCGCGGGGTGAACCACGCCAGCAGCGCGACGCCCAGGCAAACCGGTGCGACCCACGGATCGCGGACCCAGAACACCGGCGCGCCGATCAGCAGGTCGCGGACCGATCCGCCGCCAACCCCGGTGACCAGCGCGAAGAACGCCAGCGTCACGAAGGTCTGCCGCAGCCGCGCCGCCAGCAAGGCCCCGGAAAGCGCGAACACGGCGATCCCGGCCAGGTCGAGTACGGCGGGAATCTGGGGGACCGCGCTGCTCACCGGGCGGCCTTGCGGCGCCGGAACAGCAATGTGCTGCCCAGCAGGCTGGAGATCAGGGCAATCACCGAAAAGATCCACAACAGCGCATGGCTGGTGTCTTCACGTCCGACCGGGTCCATGATGTGCAGCCCCCACATGAAGTCGTAGGCCCGCCAGTAACCGGTCCGCAGCGCCAGCACTTCGCCGGTGTCGGCGTCGATGTAGATGTGGGTTCCGTCGGCGAACACTGCCTGCCAACTCGGCCGATCCTTGCGCAGGTCGAGCGGTGCGGCATCGGCGGCGAAATGGGTGATCGTCTGCAGCGCGGCCTTCCCGGCGTAAACTGCCTGGGCCAGTTCGCGCGCCTCGGCCTCACCCACCGGCGGGATCGGCAGACCATCGGCGGCATAGCGCGCCTGATTTCCGGCGCTGTCGGTCGCAAGCCAGACCGAGACGCCGTGTTGCTCGGCCAAGGCCAGCCGTTTGACCGGGGAGGCGAGCCGCGGCGCGGCAAGGTTGGCCGTCTGGAGCAGGGCCGGGGGCTTGCGCAGTTGCTCGCCGCGGACCTGCTCGATCGGCCGCAGCGTCATGAACAGGCCGCTGATCGTCCACAGCAGCAGGGGGATCGCCGCCGCCCAGCCCAGCCAGATATGCCAGCGGGCGAAGCGCTGCATGGGGGTGCGGCGAGCCAAGCGCCGTTATTCCTCGATGTGCTCGCGCAGCTTGTCCATCAGCATCTGCACCCGGGTCGCGGCCTCGCTGAAGGTCACGATGTCTTCGCGGCTGTTGTTCATCCGCGCTTCCTTGGCAGCCTCGGCATAGCCTTCGAGATCGACTTCGAGCGCATCGACCAGCATCTCGAGTTCGTCTTGAGTGAATTTCAGGGTGATGTCGGCCACGATGATTCCTTTTCGCATTCAAATCTTCGTCATTGCGAGCGAAGCGCGGCAATCCAGGGCCGCTCTGCAACCACACTGGATTGCCACGGGGCTTTGCCCCTCGCAATGACGAACATGGAGTTGGGTTCAGATGTGGATCGGCTTGCCGGTCACGGCCATCGCCGCTTCCTTTACCGCTTCGCTGTGGGTCGGGTGGGCGTGGCAGGTGTAGGCAATGTCTTCGGAGGTCGCGCCGAATTCCATCGCCAACGCGGCTTCGGCGATCATCGTTCCGGCCAGCGTCGCGATGCACCACACGCCCAGCACCTTGTCGGTCTTGGCATCGGCGATCACCTTGACGAAGCCGTCGGGCTCATGGTTGGTCTTGGCGCGGCTGTTGGCCATCATCGGGAACTTGCCGACCTTGATCTCGCCGGCCTCCTTGGCCTGCTCCTCGGTCAGTCCCACCCCGGCGAATTCGGGATTGGTATAGACCACCCCGGGGATCACCGCGTGGTTGACGATGCCGACCCCGGTGGCGATGTATTCGGCCACCGCGATGCCTTCATCCTCGGCCTTGTGGGCCAGCATCGGGCCGGGAATGCAATCGCCGATCGCGCGGACGCCGTCGACCTTGGTCTTGAAGTCATGTCCGGTCTCGATCTGGCCGCGGGCATTCAGTTCCAGCCCGATCGCGTCGAGGCCCAGCCCTTCGGTGTGCGGACGGCGGCCGATCGCGACCAGCACGCAGTCAGCCTCCAGCGTTTCCGCCGCACCGCCCTTGGCGGGTTCAAGCGTCAGCGTGGCCTTCTTGCCTTTGACGCTGGCGCCGGTCACCTTGGTGCCGAGCCTCAGCTCCATGCCCTGCTTCTTGAAGATCTTGGCGGCTTCCTTGCGGACATCGCCGTCCATTCCGGGCAGCAACTGATCCAGAAACTCGACCACGGTGACCTTGGCCCCGAGCCGCCGCCAGACCGAGCCCATTTCGAGCCCGATCACCCCGCCGCCGATCACCACCAGGTGGGCCGGAACCTTGGCCAGCGCCAGTGCGCCGGTGCTGTCGACGATCACGCCCTTGTCGTTGTCGACCTCGACCCCGGGCAGCGGGGTGACGCTCGATCCGGTGGCGATCACCACTTCCTTGCCGGTGTAGGATTTGCCCGCAACTTCGACTGTATGGGCGTCCTTGAAGCTGCCGTAACCCTTGAGCCAGTCGACCTTGTTCTTCTTGAACAGGAATTCGATCCCGCCGGTCAGGCCCTTGACCGCTTCGGCCTTGTCCGCCTGCAGCGCCGCCAGATCGAGCTCGACCTTACCAAGCTTGATGCCGTAGCGGGCAAGGGTGCCATCGGCCGCCTCGGCGAACTTTTCCGAGCCGTGCAGCAGCGCCTTCGACGGGATGCAGCCGACGTTGAGGCAGGTCCCGCCCAGCGTCTCGCGGCTTTCGACGCAAGCCGTCTTCAGCCCGAGCTGCGCCGCGCGGATCGCGCCGACATAGCCGCCGGGACCAGCGCCGATGAAGATCACGTCATAGTCGTATTCAGCCATATCAAACTCCGATCCACCCAAATTCCGACTGCCCTGAGCTTGTCGAAGGGTCGTCCTTTTCTTCTAGCGCCGCAAAAGGAAAGTGCAGCCCTTCGACAAGCTCAGGGCGGACGGGTTTGGGTTAGAGGTCAATGAGGAGCCGGGTCGGATCCTCGATCGCTTCCTTGATCGTCTTCAGCGCGGTCACCGCCTCGCGTCCGTCGATCAGGCGGTGGTCATAGCTGAGCGCGAGGTACATCATCGGGCGGATAACGATCTGGCCATCGCGGACCACCGGGCGATCCTCGATCCGGTGCAGGCCGAGCACCGCGCTCTGCGGGGGGTTGATGATCGGGGTGCTCATCAGCCCGCCGAACACCCCGCCGTTGGAAATGGTGAAGGTCCCGCCGGCCATGTCGGCCATGGTCAGGCTGCCGTCCTTGGCGCGCTTGCCCAGATCGCCGATCGCCTTTTCGATCTCGGCAAAGCCCATCGTATCGACATTGCGGACCACCGGCACGACCAGCCCGTTGGGGGCCGAGACCGCAACCGAAAGGTCGACGTAAGGGAAGTAGACGATCTCATCACCCTGGATCTGGGCGTTGACCGAGGGGATGTCCTTGAGCGCGAGGCAGGCGGCCTTGGCGAAGAAGCTCATGAAGCCGAGCTTGACCCCGTGCTTCTTCTCGAACGCTTCCTTGAACTTCTCGCGCGCGGCCATCACCGCGCTCATGTCGCAGTCGTTGAAGGTGGTCAGCAGCGCGGCGGTGTCCTGCGCTTCCTTGAGTCGCCGGGCGATGGTCTGGCGCAGGCGGGTCATCTTGACCCGCTCCTCGCCGCGGGTCCCGGCAGCAGTCGGTGCGGCCGCAGCAGCCGGCGCGCTAACCGCAGCAGCAGGCGCGGCGCTCTTGGCGGCGGCGGCGGCGAGCACGTCTTCCTTGGTGATCCGGCCGTCCTTGCCGCTGCCCTTGATCCCGGCCGGGTCGATCCCGTGTTCGAGCACCGCGCGGCGCACCGCCGGCGAAAGCGCGGCGGCGGCATCGGCGGCTATGGCAGGAGCCACTTCCTTGGGCGGGGCGGAGTTCGAGGCCGGGGCGACCGGCGCTTCGGTCCGCACCGCGACCGGCTCGGCCCCGGCGGCGGGTGCACCGTCCTCGATCGTCGTGATCACCGCGCCAACCGCGACGTTATCGCCGACATTGACCACGTACTGACCCATTACGCCGGCAACCGGGGCGGTCACCTCGACCGCAACCTTGTCGGTCTCGAGGCTGGCAATCGGCTCGTCCAGCCCGACCGCTTCGCCGGGCTTCTTGAGCCATTCGCCGATGGTCGCTTCGGCAACCGATTCGCCCAGCGTGGGCACTTTGACTTCGGTGGACATCTTGCTGTTTCCTCAGGCCTGCTTGCGGCGACGGATTTCAGAACGGATCGAGGTGCCCAGCGCATGGCTGATCAGTGCACCCTGCTCGCTGGTATGGCGGCTGGCCAGCCCCGTGGCGGGTGAGGCGCTGGCGGTGCGGCCGGCATAGCGGGGCCGCGTGACCTGGCACTTGGCCGCGATCATGGCTTCCTCGATGAACGGCTCAACGAAGAACCAGCCACCGTTGTTCTTCGGTTCTTCCTGGCACCAGACCACTTCTTCGAGCTTCGGCATCTTCGAGAAGCGCAGCGCGAGCGGCTCGCCCGGGAAGGGATAGAGCTGCTCCAGCCGGATGATCTGGACGTCCTTGAGTTCGGCGGCGTCGCGCGCCTCCATCAGGTCATAGGCGACCTTGCCCGAACACAGGATCACCTTGCGGGTGTCCTGGTCGGCCGCGCCGTTGCGGTCCGAGAGGATCCGCTTGAAGTGCGCTTCGCCGATGAACTCGCGTGCCTCGCTCTTCGCCATCGGGTGGCGCAGCAGCGACTTGGGGGTCATGATGATCAGCGGCTTGCGGAAGCCGCGGTGCATCTGGCGGCGCAGCACGTGGAAGTAGTTGGCCGGGCTGGTGATGTTGCAGACCTGGATATTGTCCTGCGCGCACAGCTGCAGGAACCGCTCAAGCCGGGCCGAGCTGTGTTCCGGCCCCTGGCCTTCATAACCGTGCGGCAGCAACAGCACGAGGCCGTTGGCGCGCAGCCACTTCGATTCCGAGCTGGCGATGTACTGATCGATCACGATCTGCGCGCCGTTGGCGAAATCGCCGAACTGCGCTTCCCACAGCACCAGCGTCTTGGGATCGGCGCTGGCATAGCCGTATTCGAAGCCGAGCACGCCGTATTCGGACAGCGGGCTGTCATGCACTTCGAACTTGCCGTGCGGCACCGTGGTGAGCGGAATGTACTTGTGCTCGTCGGTCTGGTCGACCCACACCGAGTGGCGCTGACTGAAGGTGCCGCGGCCCGAATCCTGGCCGGAGAGCCGGACGTTGAAGCCTTCGGAGACGAGGCTGCCAAAGGCCAGCGCCTCGCCCGTGGCCCAGTCGAACCCGGCACCGCTGGCAAACATCTCGCGCTTGGCGTCGAGCACGCGGGCCAGGGTCTTGTGGATCTGGACCGTGTCCGGAACCGTGGTCAGGGTCCGGCCCAGGCTGTCGAACAGCTTGGCTTCGATCCCGGTATAGATGTTGCGGCGGGCGGTTTCGGGGTCGGCTGGGGCGTGCAGCCCGGTCCAGCGTCCGGCGAACCAGTCGGCATGGTTGGACTTGTAGCTTTTCGAGGCGTCGAATTCCTGCTCGAGCGTGGCGACGAAATGCGTTTCCAGTTCGGCGGCATAGCTG
>CALCQB010000248.1 GCA_937897535.1 uncultured Novosphingobium sp.
TGGGATAGGCCCCCTTGTTGCGCAGGATGTCGATGAACACCCGGTAACGGCCCTCCAAATGGAGCCGCTCGATCGCTGCATCGAAGATGTGGTCGTAGTTCACGTGCGAAACCTCCATCAAGGATTTTGGGAAGCAGCCGGCGAGGTAGGCTGACCGGGCAGATCCGGACTGCCCTGCCAGCCATAGCCGGCCAAGGCGACCAGGACGGCTGCCGCTCCAAGTTCAAGGGCCATGCGCGAACAGCGCCCGCTCTTCCACAGCGCCACGAGCGACAAGGCGGCAAGCCCGGCTGCAAAAATCCAGCCCATCAGCTCCGCCTTCTGCCAATTCGCCGCGAGACCAGCCAGCCTCCGGCCAGCAGCGCCAGCAATGGCACCAGCCAGAGTGGCAGCGTCGCCGGTTTGACTTGCGGCCGGAAGGTCACCCAATCGCCGTACTTGCCGACCAGCATTGCCCGCACGGCCTCGGGCTTGTCGCCGGCCGCAATCCGCTCGCGGATCAGGCGGCGCATGTCGCCAGCCAGGTCGGCATTGCTGCCCGAAATCGGCTGACCCTGGCAGACCACACAGCGGATCGAATCCATCAGCGCCAGGGCCTCGGCCTCTTGCCTGGGATCGCTGAGCGAAACATCGGCGAGGTCCTGGCCGTAAACCGGGCCAGCGCAGACCAGCATCGCGGCGAAAAGCAGCGGGACAAGTCTCATTTCGTCACCCCCAGCATCGCCAGCAGCTTCGCCTTGTCGGCTTCGGTGACGACTCCGATGTGCTGGTAGATAATCTTGCCTGTGCCATCGACGACGAAGGTTTCAGGCACCCCGGCCGAGCCCAGCGCGATCTGCGCGCGGCCGCCCTGGTCAAGCCCGATCCGGCTGTAGGGATTACCGTTCTCGGCCAGGAACCGCCCAAGATCGGTGCTGTTGTCGTGCACCGCGACGCCGACGACCTCGGCACCATTGGCTTTCAGTTCCATCAGCATCGGGATTTCCGCGACGCAGGGCACGCACCAGCTGGCGAAGACGTTGAGCAGGCGCGGCTTGCCATCGCGAAAATCTGCGGTAGCGGCGCCAGCCTGGCCGGTAATGGCAGGACCGGCGGCGAACTCCGGCAGGGGCTGTCCGACCATTTGCGAGACGATGACCTTTTCCGGCGAATTGCTCAGCCCGGCCAGGAACGCGATCAGCAAGGCCGCCATCAGCGCGAACGGCAGCCACAAGACCAGTTTGCGGTTCATGCCGGTGCCTCGACCGGTCCGATTGCAGGTGCGGCCTGCTTCTTCCAGATGTCGCGGCGCACCCGGCCCAGCAGCGAAAGCGCTCCGCCCAGCGCGATCAGCGCCCCGCCCAGCCAGATGAAGGTTACGAACGGCTTCCACCACATCCGCAGCAGGAATTTGTCGCCGTCCGAATTCTCACCCAGCGTCAGATAAAGCTGGCCGTTCCAGAAGGTCTTGATGGCGGCCTGGTTGGTGGTCATCTGCGGCTGGGTAAAGGCGTGGAGTTGCGGGGTCATCTGGAACGGCGCGCCGGTCGCGCTCTTGCTGATCGACAGCACCGCTTCGAGAATCTGATAGTTCGGCCCCGGCCGTTCGCGCACCCCCAGCAGGGTCACGGCAAAGGGTCCGACTTCGCGGGTTTCGTTGACTGCGACCGACACCATGTTTTCCTTGGTGAAAGCAGCATCGCTCGCCATTCCGGCAATGCTTACCGCGCAGCCGAAGTGGGCCAGGACCATGCCCCAGGTGAACAGCGGGGCGCGCTTCAGGTCGCGCTTCCACAGCGGGGCGATGCTTGCCACCCCGACCACGGCTGCGGCGACCAGTCCGACCAGGGGCAAATAGCCGATCGTTCCCCCGAATGCGGCCAGCAGGAGCAGCATGGTCGCCCCGGCGAACAGCGCCGGGGCCATCCGATCAATCAATGCCCGGGGCCGGTCGCTGCGCCAGCGCATCAGTGGCCCGGCGGCGAGCAGCAGCATCAGGACTACTGCCAGCGGTCCGGCAACCGAATTGAAGTACGGCGCGCCGACCGAAATCTTGTCACCATTGATCGATTCAAGGATCAGCGGGTACAAGGTGCCCGCCAGCACCACGACCAGAACCACTGTCAGGATCAGGTTGTTGATCACCAGCGCGGCCTCGCGGCTGACCAGTTCGAAGCGGTTTCCTTCGGCGATCGTCCCGGCCCGGATCGCGAACAGCGCCATCGCGCCGGTGATGTAGACCGTCAGCAAGCCCAGGATGAACAGCCCGCGCTGCGGATCGACGGCAAAGCTGTGGACGCTGGTCAGGATGCCGGAGCGGACCAGGAACGTACCGACCATCGACATCGAGAAGGCCAGCACCGCCAGCATGATCGTCCAGGTTCTGAGGCCGTCGCGCGTCGCCAGCACGGTCACCGAATGGAGCAGCGCGGTGGCGGCCAGCCACGGCATCAGCGAGGCGTTTTCAACCGGGTCCCAGAACCACCAGCCGCCCCAGCCCAGCGTATAATAGGCCCAGTATGACCCGGCGGTGATGCCGATCGTCAGGAGGATCCATGCGCCGAGGATCCAGGGCCGCATCGCCCGGGCGAAAGTCGGTCCGACATCGCGGGTGATCAGCGCCCCGACCGCAAAGGAAAAGGCCGCCGACATCCCGACGTAGCCGGCGTAGAGCGTTGGCGGATGGAAGGCGAGGCCGGGGTCCTGCAGCAACGGATTGAGCCCAGCCCCCTCGATCACGCCGCTGATCCGGGTGAACGGGTTCGAGGCAAACAGCAGGAAGGCGTAGAAGCCCAGCGCGATCGCGGCCTGGGCTGAAAGCGTGGCCAGCTTGGTGTCAGCCCGCAGTGTCCGCTCGAACAAGGCGATCGTCGCACCGGCCAGGCCGAGGATCGTGACCCATAACAGCATCGAGCCTTCGTGGTTTCCCCAGGTTCCGGCAATCTTGTAGATCATCGGTTTGGCCGAATGGCTGTTGGCGGCCACCAGCAGCACCGACATATCGGAACGCACGAACACCGCGACCAGGCAGGCAAAGGCAATGCTGACCAGCGCGGCCTGGATCACCGCGACCGGTGCAACCGCCCGGCCAAGCGAAGTCTGGCCCCGGCTCAGCACCAGCGCCCCCAGCACCAGTTGCAGCAACGCCATTGTCGCCGCCAGCCACAGGGCAGCCAATCCGGCTTCGGCGATCATCCTTGAATTGCCTTCACGCTGTTCGTTGTCCTCATCAGAAATCGAGCCGGTAGCCGGCCGTCAGCACCCAGCCGGTTTCGCTGATCTTGTCAAAGGCGGTGCCGTTCCAGACGGTCTGGCGCGAAAAGTTGCCGCCGAATTCGACTTCGACTTCGGAATGCTTGAGCGGATAGTAGTTGAACCGGATCGTGGGTTGAAGCTGGCTGTAGGTTCCGGGATTGGTGACATTGCTGGTCACCTTGCTGTCGCGAAGACCATAGCGCAGCCGGGGGCTCAGCCGGAAGTTCGAAGTCACCGGGACCCGGGCATTGAAATCGATCGTGTAGATCTTGGCGTTGGAGGTGTCGGCGATCCGGCCCGACAGGATGTAGATGTCGTTGGCCATGAACAGGTCCGACCCGATCAGCTGCAACCCATAGTAGTATTCCATGCCGGTCCGCGGCAGCGGTTCGATCGTCTCGAACAGCAAGAGCGGCGGGATGGTCAGGTTGCCGCCCGCGTCGGTGTAGAAGCGCTGGGCCAATCCGGGCGTGCCGCCGGTATCGGTCAGCGAGAAATCGGCGCTGACCTGCAACTTCTTGGTGATGGGCCGCGTGTAGGTGGCCGTCAGCGACTTGGCGATCAGGGTCCGATCCAGCGCCAGCTGATAGATTTCGGCATCGGTGAAGAATGGACGCAGCCCGCTGGGATCGAGCGGGTTGGTCAGCGGCTGTACGACGTTGCTGTTCTGATCGAGGCTGTAGACTGGCACGCCGGTCGCCGGATCGAGCACAGCGACCCGCATGCCAAGCAGGGCATTGGTCGTGGTCAGCAAAGGCGAGCGGCGATAGTCGCCAGTCAGGCTGAAGTTCGAGTTATCGGGGAAATTGTAAGTAACCGAACCGAGCGCAAGGTTCAGTTCCTTGTACTTCACATCGTAGTCGACCATCGCATAGGCGTTGAACCGCGGCTTGAGGAACCGGGTCTCGATCCCGACCGAGCGGCGATCGATGAACCCGCCCCTGGCGCGCTGATCGAACCAGTAGATCGTCGTTTGAACGGGGCTGCGCTTCGCCCCGATATCGACGCTGACCCCATAGAACGGGCGCTCCTTGAGAACATAGGTCTGGCGCGAGGACAGCACCGGAAAGCCGCCGACCGCATTGAGGCGCAGTTTGGGGTTGGCCTGCCAGCCAACCAGGACCCCGTCGAACCGGCCCAGCACCCCGGAGGTATTCCGGCTTTGCCGGCCGACCCGGACCTGGCTGTTGAGGTCGGTGTCGGTGTAGTCGAGGTACAGCGCGGTCAGGGCCTTGGTGCCGCCGCCCGGCCGCGAGCGGAAGGTCAGGACCTCGTTGCCGTTGTTGATCGTGGTGATCGACGTGCTGGTTCCGAAGTTCTTGGTATAGGATCCGGCCGCCCGAAACTGGAACTGGCGGCGGTCGTCGCCACCGGAGATGGTGATGTCCCCCGATGTAAGCAGCTGGTTCACGTTGAGCGAATTGTCGACCTCGACCCCCAGGGTCGAATTGGTGTTGAGCGTACTGGTCCGCCCCTGATCGCGGAAATAGAACTGCGAAAAACTGCCCCGCAGGCCCCAGTGCCACTTGGCGTTGCCGCCTAGCCCCCGCGCCTCGCGCAGCGGCGAGCCAAGTTGGCTTGTCGGACTCGCCGAATCGAGCGCGGCCAGCCGCTGGCGAACCCGGTCCGCGCCTTCGCCGGTCGGGTAACGCCGCAGGTATTCGTCGTATTCGGCCCGGGCATGGGCGCCCTGGCCCTTGCGTTCGCGGGTCAGCCCGAGCAGCTCGAGCGCGCGCGGGGTGTTCGGGTTCTCGGGCTTTTGCACGGCATTGGTCAACAGCTGGACCGCGCGGTCGAGGTTGCCATCCTGGATCGCCTGTTCGGCATCAGTCGTGAGCTGGGCGGTTTCGGCGGCAGCTGCGTCACCGCTCGCTGCGCTGAGCGGGGCAGGTGTCGCCGTTGCCGCCGCCGGCGGGGCGCTCGGCGCGCTCAATTTGCTGCCGGTTCCTTCGCTCCGTTCCTGCGCGGTGATCTTGACCACCCAGGCATCGGGAAACACCTTGGCCAGGCGCAGCCGGGCGGCGTCCGCTTCTTCGCGGGTCTTGAAAAACCCGGCGCGGAGCCGGTGCCAGCGAAGCGAATCCCGTTCGAACTGGGTTTCGTAAACCACATCGCCAGCCAGCGCCTGCCGCTGGTCTGAGCTCAGATCGCCGATCTCACGCGGCACCGACAGGACGTTGACGACATAGAGCCCCTCGGGGACGGCTTGTTGCTGGCCGCTCGCCGGGGTGGTCAGATCGGTTTCGATGCCGCCGGCGCAGGCCTTGCTGCCCGGTTCGGCGATCCGGATGTTGATTGTTTGCAGCTTCTCGCCAGGCGAAACGGTGAATTCCATGTCGCGCGTGAAAAACAGCGATAGGATCGGTCCGGCCGGGTTGTCACCTTCATACTCGATCGAGCGCAATTCGGGCACCGATTCGGGCGTGCGAAGCGATTCGCGCGATTTGCTGGCAGCAGTGTTGTCCAGCGGGCGCAGCCTGACGTGGAGTTCGCGCCCGTTTTCCGGAAATGCGCTGAGCACTTGGAAGCGAATGTTGAAATTGACCGTCACGGTGGTGCAAGTGCCGACGGTTTCGGCCTTCACGTCGGACAGGGTGCGGTCGGAAACCGTCTGTCCGAATATTGGTGACGGCCAGACCAGGGCCGCAGTTGCAATTGATGCTATCGCCAGAACCGGGCCCAGACCGGCCGTGTTTTCCCGAGACAAATGTATTCCCCTAGAAGCTGGACGAACTGACCCGATGGTGGCCGCTTCGGCGCTCCTTGATCGTGGTCATCGTGTTGTTGGTGTAGAGGTGGCAGGCCCCCGTGCAGTCGCGCAGGTCCGAGACCGAGTAGAACGCCGTTGTCGGGCTCTCGTATTTCTTGTGCGCGTCGAGCTTGAAGTCGCCGGCGTGGCACGAGGCGCAGTCTCCGGAGTAGGCCGGATAGCGATAGGGCACCGTCTGCGAGTTGGAGGTGTGGCAATCCAGGCAAACCAGCGCCCGCGCGTGCTGTCCGGGATAGGACGGCGACGAGTGGGTATAGGTCAGCGTCGGCACCCAGGCGGTGGTCCGGTGGCAGCTGCCGCACTGCAACGAGGTGACAAAGTGGTTCGCCGACTTGCCGGTGGCCGAGGTGCCGTTGTGGCACGACGAACAGTTGGTCCCGACCGTGCTGTGATCGACCGAGGCCGGCAGCCAGGCGGTTGTCTTGTGGCAGGTGCTGCATTCGGCCGTCGTGGCGATGTGCGTGGCCGGTTTGCCGGTGGCGATGCTGCTGTTGTGGCAGCTTGAGCAGGTGCCCTGGACCTGGCTGTGATCGACCCGGACGCTGGTCCAGTTGGTGGTCACGTGGCAGAAATCACACTGATCGCTGGTCCGGATATGGGTAGCGCCCTTGCCGGGTGCGCTGGTGCCGTTGTGGCACGAGGCACAGGTGCCCACCGCATCGGCGTGATTGAACGTCCGGATTGGCGTCCAGGCCGAGGTCGCATGGCAGCTCTCGCAGGTGTTCGAGGTCGCCAGGTGAGTCGAATTCTTGCCGGTCGCGGTGGTCCCGTTGTGGCAGGACGAGCAGCTTCCCGTGACATTGGCATGGCTGAAGTTGGCCGGTGTCCACGCCGTGGTGCTGTGGCAGTCCGAGCATTGCGCGGTGGTGGCAATGTGCGTGGCGGTCTTGCCGGTCGCGGTCGTTCCGTTGTGGCAACTGGAGCAAGTGCCGATCACATCATTGTGATTGACGGTCTTGGCCGGAGCCCAGGCAGAGGTCGTATGGCAATCCGCGCAGGCGGTATTGGTATTGATGTGGGTCGCCGACTTGCCGGTGGCGTTGGTGCCGTTGTGGCAGGAATAGCAAGTGCCGGTGGCGTTGGCGTGGTTGAAGTTGGCCGGGGTCCAGGCCGTGGTGCTGTGGCAGGTGCTGCACTCTGCCGTGGTGGCGATATGGGTTGCGGTCTTGCCGCTCGCGCGGCTGCCGTTGTGGCAGCTGGAACAGGTTCCGATCACATCGTTGTGGTTGACCGCCTTGGCCGGAGCCCAGGCTGTGGTGGTGTGGCAGTCGGCGCAGGCGGTGTTGGTGTTAAGGTGGGTTGCGCTCTTGCCGGTGGCATTGGTGCCGTTGTGGCAGGAAGCGCAAGTGCCGGTGGCATTGGCGTGGTTGAAGTTCGCCGGGGTCCAGGCTGCGGTGCTGTGACAGGTGCCGCACTCGGCATTGGTCGCAATGTGCGTGGCAGACTTGCCTACGGCGCGGCTGCCGTTGTGGCAGCTGGAGCAGGTCCCGATCACATCGTTATGATTGACCGCCTTGGCCGGGGCCCAGGCTGTGGACGTGTGGCAATCCGCGCAGGCGGTGTTGGTGTTGAGGTGGGTCGCGCTTTTGCCGGTGGCGTTGGTGCCGTTGTGGCAGGAAACGCAGGTGCCGGTGGCGTTGGCGTGGTTGAAGTTCGCCGGGGTCCAGGCCGTGGTGCTGTGACAGGTGCTGCACTCTGCGGTGGTGGCGATGTGCGTGGCGGTCTTGCCCCGGGCCCGGCTGCCGTTGTGGCAGCTGGAACAGGTCCCGATCACGTCGTTGTGGTTGACCGCCTTGGCCGGGGACCAGGCCGAGGTTGTATGGCAATCGGCACAGGCGGTGTTGGTCGGCAGGTGGCTGCCCGACTTGCCGGTGGCATTCGTGCCGTTGTGGCACGAGGCACAGCTGGTCGTGATACCGGCGTGGGTGAAATTGGCCGGGGTCCAGGCACTCGTCGCGTGACAGGTGCTGCACTCTGCGGTTGTGGTGATGTGCGTCGCCGGTTTGCCGCGTTGCTTCGTGCCGTTGTGGCAGGACGAACAGGCTGCGCTGGTATCGGCGTGATTGAAGGTCGCCGGAGTCCAGCCCGAGATCTTGTGGCAGTCCTCGCAGGCGTTGTTCGTCGCGAGGTGGGTGGCTGTCTTGCCTTTTGCCGAAGTCCCGTTGTGGCAACTCGCGCAGTTTCCGCTGATGCCGGCATGGTCGAATTTCGCCCCGGCCCAGCCGCTGGTGCCATGGCAGGAGCTGCAATCCTGCGCAGTCGTCACATGGGTACTGCTCTTGCCGGTGGCTTTGGTGCCGTTGTGGCAACTGGCGCAATTGCCGGAGATTCCGGTGTGATCGAACCGCGCCGAATCCCACGTCGTGGTGGTGTGACAGGCCCCGCATTCCTGGGTGGTCGGCAGATGGCTGGCGGGCTTGCCCACCGCCTGGACCCCGTTGTGGCAGCTGGCGCAGCTGCCGTTGTAGCGGCTGTGATCGAACTTGCTGACCTGCCATTGCCGAGTCGTGTGGCAGCTATCGCAATTATCCCGGGTGCGCAGATGGTTGGCCGGCATGCCGTTGGCCCGGACCGAGTTGTGGCAACTGGTGCACTCCTTGGGTGTTCCGGCGAATTCGCCGTTCTTGTGGCAGCTCTCGCAACGGACCGATGCATGGGCCCCGGTCAAGGGGAAGCCGGTGCGGAAATGGTCGAACTGACTGGTTGCCCCTTTGGCAGCCGACGGCATTGGCCACGCTGCCACAAGCAGCGCGGCGAATACCGCCAAAATTGCCGCCAGGTAGGTCCTCGGCAAGCCATTCACCCGTGTTGCGACACGACCCGATCGACCCCTCGCCGATAGATGTGCGTCCCTCTTTTCTGACGGAGAGCCTAAACGCCTGCGCAAAGGAAAGGGTATACGGGCCCCCTCAGCCCATCGCTACGATGAGTCGACTGGCCGACAAAATGGCGGAATTGCAAGGTTAATGTCAGCTTGCTGTTAGGATTTAGGCTGGCGCTTTCCGACCTGAATTTCGGAAAAGCCGTTGGTGGTGTGGCAACGCGCGCAATCCTCGCCAAAGCCGCCGCGATGGGGATCGTGGCGGCGATGACAGTCGACGCATTGGCTGCCTTGCCTGGCCGGATCGCCGGGCCGGGCGTGACAGGCCGAGCAGACCAGTCCCTGGTGTTTGCCGGTCAGGGCAAACCGGGTCTGGCGATCATGATTGAACCGCCACGATTTC
This sequence comes from uncultured Novosphingobium sp., assembly GCA_937897535.1. GTDB lineage: Bacteria > Pseudomonadota > Alphaproteobacteria > Sphingomonadales > Sphingomonadaceae > Novosphingobium. Next base: position 9,229 of record CALCQB010000248.1, read on the forward strand.
CAGTCGGTGGTGTTGTGGCAAGTCTGGCACTGTGCGGGAGATCCCAGGGTTCCCAGATGGCGCGTGTCGGCGTGGCAGGCGGCGCAGGTCGTTCCCTTGGCGGCAAAGCCCTTGTCGGCGTGACACGCCGCGCAGGTCAGGGCCGCGTGTTTGCCAAGCAGCGGGAACCGCGTCAGGTCGTGATCGAACCGGACCCCGCCGGTCCAGCTTGCGGCATTGTGACACCGCCCGCAATCGCTGCCCAGCCGCCCGGCATGGGGGTCCTGCCTGGCGTGACATGAACTGCATTGACCGGTCAGTTTCAATTCGGCCGGCGGCCTGGTGTGGCACGCCTCGCACTTGGCCGCGGCGTGCTTGCCGAGCAGCGGAAAGCGGGTCATCGTGTTGTGATCGAAGCTGACCGACTCCCAGCTGGTCACCTGGTGGCAGCGGGCGCAGTCCTGACCGTTGCCGCCCTTGTGGGCATCGTCGGCGGCATGGCAGCCAAAGCAGGTGACCGGGGGCTTGGCCACCTTGGGCGGCTGCTTGTGACAGCCCTCGCAGGTCGCGCTGCGATGCGCGCCTTTCAGCGGAAAATCGGTCATCCGGTCATGATCGAAGCTGGTCTGGCGCCAGCCCCGCGGATTGTGGCAGCTGCCGCAATCGGTCCCGTTCGCGCCCTTGTGGCTATCGTCGCGGGCGTGACAGGCAAAGCAGGTCCGCGAGGGGTGCTTGTTGGCGTTGCCGGCCCCGTGACATCCGGAACAGGTCGCTCCGGCATGACCGCCAACCAGCGGAAATCCGGTGGTCGAATGGTCGAACGTCGCCGAGGCCCACGAACCGGTGGTGTGGCACGATGCGCAATTGGTTCCGCGACTGCCGCCGTGGGCATCGTCCTTGGCATGGCAACCGACGCAAGTGGCAGGCAGGTTCTTCCAGCGCTGTCCGGCATGGCAGCTGGTGCAGGATTTCCGGGCATGCGCGCCGGTCAGCGCAAAGCCGGTCGCGGCATGATTGAAGCCCTGCACCGGCTTCCACGCGCTGGTGGTGTGGCAGTTCTGGCAGGCTCGGCCGAGCTGACCCTTGTGCGGATCGAACGGACCATGGCAACCGGCGCAATCGCGCGGCCGCCCGCGATAGTCATTGCCGCGATGGCAACTGCTGCATTTGGCGCGCTGATGCGCTCCGGTCAGGTCAAAATCGGTGTAGGCGTGGTTGAAGCTGGACTGGTTGAGAACGACCAGCGAATTGTTCCGCCCCTTGTGATCGCTGTGACACGATTTGCAGGCGCCATTGCGCGCGGGGCCGAATTTGCCGTGGAATTTGGTCCCGCTCCGGACGTCGGTGGCGACCCCGGCATGGCAGGACAGGCACCGGCCGTTCTGCGCTTCCTTGCGGAACGAAGAATGGCAGGCATCACACTTGGCTTCGAGCTTGGCATGAGCGCCCGACAGCGGCCCCGGCGTGACCAGACGCTCCATGATCGACTGCGCAACGACCGGGGTCGCCAGGCACAGGCACAGCAGCCAGATCAGAGCCAGCGCACGGCGCATCAGTACATATGGACCGCGACGATATGGAGAATGGCTGCCGCGACCAGGATCACGAACAGCGGCAGGTGGAACAGATGCCACAGCCGCAGCAGCCGGTCGTAGAACGCGAACTCGGCCGATCGCCGCACGGCCTGGAAGAAATCGGTCACCAGGTCGTGCAGGGCCAGAGTGCGGCGATCGGCACCGCGCGGGAGGGCGGCGAGCAGGCGGCGCTGGGCGAGCCGGGTTTCGACCCCCAGGCCGACCACCGCCGCGGCGCTGGACCAGAACGCGCCGCCAGCCCGGATCGCGCGATCCTCAAACGGCTGGATCTGGCTCAGGACCGCCTCGCGCGGCAGCCCGCGTGCTTCCAGCTTGGACAGCAGCCCGTCCATTTCCTGCTTGAGCGCGCGCAATTCCAGCTTGCGGCCCGAATAGCCGCGATGGACCCGCGAATAGAAGAACCGGCCGATCAGGCCGCTGCTTGCCACCACGATCATCGCGCCCAGCGCCAGGGCACTGTTCAAGGCACCCCAGGTGAACCGCGAGTGATACAGAACCGCCAGTGGCCCGAGCAAGCCCAGCAGCATGTGAAAGCGGAACCAGAACCCGATCGAACCGGGGGCGCGGGTCGATGCCTTGGCCCGCTTGCGCAGCGGGTAACCAAGCAGGATCAGCATCATCGTCCCGCCGCCGATGCCAAGCGCGTAGCCGAACCCGTGCTCCGGATCGAACGGCAGGCTTGTCCGGTGGCTCCAGCCCCAGACAACCGCCAGCACGACCGCCAGGATCACGGCCAGCGAGACAATTCGCTCGATCGCGCCGGGGGTTAACCTTGGCTGTTGACCGGCTGCTTGGAATTTTTCTGCTTTTGTAGCCATCTGGCGATGCAACCCGTTGTCTTCGATCCCGGTCTTTTCTGCCAAATGTGCTTAGCGTCAGGTTTCCTTCCGCGAAAAAAATCCGGCTCGGTTCGTCTTGCAGGACAGTCGTCCAGTCGAGCTTGGGGCGAATTGCAAGGCTCGTGTCAGGAACGGGATGGGCGCGAGCCGCAAAGCCATCAAATAGCGGTCCGACCTTGGGCCCAAGGTAACGAACAGGAAATCGAATGCTGCAATACATCTTGACCGGTCTGGCGGGGATCGCCCTGGGAATCGTGGCGATGCGGGTCTGGCAAGCCCGGGAGGCGCAACCAGCCAGCCCTGTTGATGGATCGTCCGAACCCAAGCAGCCGCAGCTTTCGGCGGCACCCGGCAGTGGCCGAAAATTGCTGATCGGGGCCGGCGTGCTGGTAGCAGCGGCGATCGGAATCCTGGCGTTGCGCGGTGAAGAGTCAGCCGATGGAGGTGCAGCGGCCGTCGGCGCGCCGGCCGGCGCCAAGCAGGATCTTGCCGATGTCGATACGATGATCGCCAAGCTGTCGGCCCGGCTCGAAAAGGAACCCGGTGACGGCGAAGGGTTTCGCATGCTGGGCTGGTCTTATCTGATGACCGGGCGCCCGCAACAGGCCATCGCCCCCTACAGGCGCGCCCTTCAACTCCTGCCGGAGCAGGCCTCGGTTCAATCCGGTTATGCAGAAGCACTCGTCGGGGTCGCTGGAGGCAAGGTCACGCCAGAGGCCAAGGCAGGGTTCGACAAGGCTCTTCAGCTCGACCCGAAAGAACCCCGCGCGCGCTACTTCGCCGGGTTGTGGCTTGCCCAGAACGGCAAGGGCGGTGAGGCGCTCGAGCGCCTCGCGGTAGGTTGCCGCGGTGTGCGCGATGACGTCGGCCGGCAGCGCCGGTGCAGGCGCCTGCTTGTTCCAGGGCTTGCCGTCGACCAGCGTCTGCTCCAGCCAGTCGCGCACGAACTGCTTGTCAAAGCTGGGGGGATTGATGCCTTCCTGGTAGCTCTCGGCTGGCCAGAAACGGGAGGAATCCGGGGTCAACACCTCGTCCATCAGGGTCAGCGTGCCGTCGGCCTTGAACGGCGTAACCATCGCGGTCAGGACCGTGCCCAACCGGGCGGTGACGTCGAATCCGCTGGTGCTCACAGCCGGTTAGGTTACCTGTTGAGGGTCAGGCTTCCGTAGCGAGCGGGCTGGTGGCGACCTCGGAGCCGTCGGCCAGAGCGGTGATCTCGAAATCGGCGAACACCGCCGGCGCCACCAGCGCCGGGCTCCAGGATTGTCGGCCGGCATGCAGCAGCTGCAGGGCAATCTTGCTACCGGAGGCGTGCACGGCTTCGGTCACCACGCGATGGCGCTGCACATCGTCATCGCAGGTCATGCCGGCAGAGCCGGGGCCGAGGCCAGCGGCGGCGGATGTGGCGTAACCGCCGGTAATCATGAGCGCGACGCCACCTTCGGCGCGGCGGGCGAAATAGCGCGCCATCTTGACCGGATCATCCTCTTCCAGGCCGGTGTGCATGGAGCCCATGATGACGCGGTTTTTCAGCGTGGTGAAACCGAGGTCGAGGGGCGCCAACAATTGTGCGTA
>CALCQB010000249.1 GCA_937897535.1 uncultured Novosphingobium sp.
GCGCCACCGGCGGCAGCAGCAGCGGCAGCTTGCCGCGCCCGACATGGTCGAGATAGCCGAGCAATCCGCCGGCCGCCGCCAGCATCGCCCGGGTGAACATCCCGAACCCATCGAGCGTGGCAACGCCGTGGACGGATTTCAGCCGGATCTCGCCGCCATCGCTGGCGAAATCGCGGGTCGGGCGTGGAATCGCATCGAGCGGCGCTTCGTTCCAGCCTTCGGGGACCACCACTTCGCTCGCCCCGAGCCGGGCCAGGGCCGCGCCCAACCGGTCGGCGGGGCATTCCTCCAGCTCCATCCGCCCGGTCGAAATGTCACAGGCAGCAAGGCCGACCAGCCCGCGCACTTCGCAGACCGCCGCCAGCACATTGGCCCGGCGCGGTTCAAGCAAGGCCTCCTCGGTCAGGGTTCCGGCGGTGACGAACCGGACGATATCGCGCGCGACCAGCGCCTTCGATCCGCCGCGCTTCTTTGCTTCCTCGGGGCTTTCGACCTGTTCGGCGATCGCCACCCGGCAGCCGGCCTTGATCAGCCGCGCCAGATAGCCTTCGGCCGCATGGACCGGGACCCCGCACATCGGGATCGGCTGCCCAAGGTGTTCGCCCCGGCTGGTCAGCGCGATATCGAGCACCGCCGCGGCGGTCCGGGCATCGTCGAAGAACAGCTCGAAGAAGTCTCCCATCCGGTAGAACAGCAGGCAATCCCCCGCCTCCGCCTTGAGCGCAAGGTATTGGACCATCATCGGCGTGGTGCCGGGAGGAACAGGGCCGCCATGCATCGCCATGGCCTAGCGGTTGTATCGGCGATTCGGGAGGCTTGGCATTCAATCTATCCCCTATCGCAGCGCGGCACCTTCCGTTAGGGCGAAGCGGAATTCACGGAGAGCAGGCGTGGCCGAAGACATTACCCAGACCAACGAGAGCAACGTCCGGTTCACCGAACGTGAAGCGCTGTTCTATCACAGCACGATCCGTCCGGGTAAGATCGAGATCATCGCCTCCAAGCCGATGGCGACCCAGCGCGATCTGAGTCTGGCCTATTCCCCCGGCGTCGCGGTTCCGGTCCAGGCGATCTATGACGATCCAGCCACCGCTTATGAATATACCGCCAAGGGCAATCTGGTCGCGGTGATCACCAACGGCACCGCGATCCTCGGCATGGGCAACCTTGGCGCGCTGGCTTCCAAGCCGGTGATGGAAGGCAAGGCGGTGCTGTTCAAGCGCTTCGCTGACGTCGATTCGATCGATATCGAACTCGCCAGCGAAGACCCCGATGCGCTGATCGAAGCAATCGCGCTGATGGAACCGAGCTTTGGCGGGATCAACCTCGAAGACATCAAGGCCCCCGAATGCTTCGTGATCGAGCAGGCACTGCGCGAGCGGATGAAAATTCCGGTGATGCACGATGACCAGCACGGCACCGCGATCATCGCCGCCGCCGGACTGCTCAACGCCTGCTTCCTGACCGGGCGCAAGTTCGAGGACGTCAAGGTGGTGGTCAACGGCGCGGGCGCTTCGGCGCTGGCTTGCACCGCGCTGATCAAGTCGATGGGCGTGCGCCACCAGAACGTCACCGTCTGCGACCGCTCGGGCGTGATCTATCGCGGCCGTGAAGGCGGGATGGACCAGTGGAAAAGCGCGCACGCGATCGACACCGCCGCGCGCAGCCTGGAAGAGGCGCTGGAAGGGGCCGACATTTTCCTGGGCCTGTCCGCCGCCGGCGCGCTCAAGCCGGACTGGGTCA
>CALCQB010000250.1 GCA_937897535.1 uncultured Novosphingobium sp.
GCCGCCCGCTCCTTTGACCAACCCGTCCGCATTGGCAAGTCCGCTGCGATCAGTGACCCGGCGTAAAGATACCAATCCGGTCGCCATAGGCCGAGCCGACCCAAACGTCCCGGCCGACCGGAATTGCAGCGGTCGAGAACCCGAACCTTTCGGTCTTGCCGATGCTCAGCAGCGCCGTCACCTTGAGCGTCACCGGATCGCCGGCAGCCACTTGGGTGGGTGTCGCCTCGGCCGTGATCTCGAACTTGCCCACCGCACCGGCGAAGCTCGCTGGCCGGGCTTCGGTAGGGAGCGACAGAATCTTCACCGGGCCGGGCTGGCTGCCGCCGGTATGGACGCCACGCGAATCCGCAATCAGGGCGTAGGCGAAACCCAACCGGTCGCCAGCAACGACACCGACGAGGGCCGCGCGCAGAACCGCCGCGTGGTGATCGTGGTCAGCCCAGAAGACGCGAGCTGAGGATTGCCCGGCGCGCACCTTGGCCTATGAGCAGAGGATGAGCGCAGCCTGGCAGTTCTGGATCGATCGCGGCGGGACCTTCACCGATGTCGTCGCCCGCGCGCCCGATGGCTCGGTGCGCACCGCCAAACTGCTGTCCGAAGACCCGAACCGCACTGAAGACGCCGCGATTGCCGCGATCCGGCAGCTGACGGATACCCCGTCCGGCCCCTTGCCGCCCTGCGCGGTGCGGATGGGCACGACTGTTGCAACCAACGCGCTGCTCGAACGCAAGGGCGAACCTTGCGTGCTGGCGATTACCCAGGGATTTGGCGATGCCCTGACGATCGGCAGCCAGGAACGGCCCGAGCTGTTCGTCCGCCAGATCGTGCTGCCGCAGCCGCCGCACGCCAGGGTGATCGAGATCGACGAGCGGGTGACCGCGGAGGGCGAGGTGCTGCATGTGCTGGACGAGGCACGCGCGGCAAGCGACTTTTCAGCTGCCGTCGCCGAAGGCTTCCGGTCGATCGCGATTGTACTGGTCCACGGCTGGCAACATACCGCCCACGAAGCGCGCCTGGCGCAGATTGCGCGCGCCGCCGGGTTCACCCAGGTTTCGGTCAGCCATCAGCTGGCCCCGCTGATCAAGCTGGTCCCGCGCGGCGATACCACGTTGGTCGATGCCTATCTCTCGCCGGTGCTGCGCCGCTACGTCGACAATTTCAGCGCGCAACTGGGCGGGGCCGGGCAGGCGCTGTTCATGCAATCGAGCGGCGGACTGGTCGATGGTGCGCGGTTCCACGGCAAGGACGCGATCCTCTCCGGCCCGGCCGGGGGGATTGTCGGGATGGCCCGCACGGCCGAGGCGAGCGGCGCGGACAAAGTGATCGGCTTCGACATGGGCGGAACCTCGACCGACGTCTCGCACTATGCCGGGGCGTTCGAGCGCGACAGCGAAACCCGCGTCGCCGGGGTCCGGATCCGCACCCCGATGCTGCGGATCAACACCGTGGCGGCCGGCGGCGGGTCGATCTGCCGGTTCGATGCCGGACGGCTGGTGGTCGGCCCGGATAGCGCCGGAGCGGTGCCGGGGCCGGCCTGCTATCGCCGCGGCGGGCCACTGACCGTGACCGACTGCAACGTGATGCTGGGCAAGCTGATCCCGGCGCATTTCCCCAACTTGTTCGGTCCTGCCGGCGACCAGCCGATCGATCGCGCGGTCGTGGAGGACAAGTTTGCTGAGCTGGCGGACCGGATCGCCGCTGAAACCGGTCAACGGATGGCACCGCAAGCCATCGCCGAAGGCTTTGTCCGGATCGCCGTGGCCAACATGGCCCAGGCGATCCGCCAGATCAGCGTCGCGCGCGGGCACGACGTGACCCGCCACGCGCTGGCCTGCTTTGGCGGAGCCGGCGGACAACACGCCTGCCTGGTAGCCGACGCGCTGGGGATCGGAACGGTGCTGATCCATCCGCTCGCCGGGGTGCTTTCAGCTTACGGAATGGGCCTCGCCAGCGAAGCCGCGGTGCGCGAGGCGAGCCTGGGTGCAGCGCTCGAACCGGGCGTGGAAGCAGCCGTCGAAGCCTTGCGCGCGCGGTTGGCGGACGAGGCCGCGGCCCAGCTTGGCCGCGTGCCAAGCCGGATCGAAGCCACCCTGTTCGTCCGGCCGCTGGCGTCCGAAAACGCAATCGAACTTGCGCCTGCAAGTGCCGCTGATCTGACCGAAGCCTTCGCCGCCGCGCATCGCGCCGAATTCGGGTATGACGGCAGCGGCCCGCTGGTGGTCGACCGAGTCCGGGTCGAGGCGGTTGCCGAAGATGTCTCCGCCCTGGGGCTGGCCTGGCCGCTTCCCACTGCAACGGGCGAATCTGAGGGGACGGCGCCGTGCTGGCACGATGGGGCTATGCGCCAGGTTCCAGTCTGGGACCGCGCCATGCTCGCTGCCGGGTTCAGCGCGCCAGGGCCACTGGTGGTGATCGACGCGCTGGCGACCACGATGGTTGAACCCGGCTGGTCGCTGACGGTCGATCCCGACGGCACCCTCCGTCTCACCCGCGCGACCAGACCCGCCTCAGCGCAAGCGGACCGGGGTGCTCAGGCCGACCCGATCCGGTTGGAGATTTTCAACGGCCTGTTCATGGGCATCGCCGAGGAAATGGGCGCGGCGCTGGCCCGCACCGCCAGTTCGGTCAACATCCGCGAGCGGCTCGACTTTTCCTGCGCGTTGTTCGATGCGGCCGGGCGGTTGGTCGCCAATGCCCCCCATATGCCGGTGCACCTCGGCTCGATGGGGGAGAGCGTGGCGCGGATCATCGCCGCGCGGGGCGATGCGCGCGATGGCCGGGGGATAAGGCGCGGCGATGCCTACGTTCTCAACGCGCCCTATGCCGGGGGCACGCATTTGCCGGACATTACCGTGGTCGCGCCGGTGTTTGTCACCGGGGACGGCGAAGTGCCCAGCTTTTATGTTGCGGCCCGCGGGCACCATGCCGATATCGGCGGCATCGCGCCCGGATCGATGCCGCCGACCAGCACCAGTATCGAGCAAGAAGGCGTCCTGATCGACAACGTGCTGCTGGTCGATGAGGGCCGGTTCTGCGAAGGCGAATTGCGCGCACTGCTGGCCTCGGGACCTTACCCCGCCCGCAACATCGATCAGAACATCGGCGATCTGGCCGCCCAGCTTGCCGCCTGCAAGCGCGGCGCCACGGGACTGGAGGCGGCCTGCCGCGAACACGGCCGCGATGTCGTCACGGCCTTCATGGGCCACGTTCACGCCAATGCCGAAGAAGCCGTGCGGCGTCTGATCGGGCGGCTGGAGGATGGTGCGTTCAGCCTGGAGATGGACAACGGCGCGGTAATCGCGGTGGCCGTCTCGATCGATCGGGCCGCGCGCCACGTCACCATTGATTTCACCGGGACCAGCGCGCAGCTTCCCGGCAATTTCAATGCTCCATTCAGCGTGGTCCGCGCGGCGGTGATGTACGTGCTGCGGACCATGATCGACGATCCGATCCCGATGAATGAGGGCTGCCTTGCCCCGGTGACGATCGTGGTGCCCGAAGGCTCGATGCTGCGCCCGGTCTACCCGGCCGCGGTGGTCGCCGGCAATGTCGAAACCAGCCAGGCGGTCACCGACTGCCTGTTCGGGTCGTTCGGCGCGCTGGCGGCGAGCCAGGGGACGATGAACAACTTCACCTTCGGCAATGATCGCTACCAGTATTACGAAACCGTCGCCGGAGGCTCTGGCGCTGGGCCGGGCTTTGCCGGGGCGAGCGCGGTCCAGACCCACATGACCAACAGCCGCCTGACCGATCCCGAAGTGCTCGAGAGCCGCTTTCCGGTGCTGGTCGAGGCGTTTCATATCCGCACCGGTTCGGGCGGCGCGGGGCAGTGGCCGGGCGGCGACGGCGCGGTCCGCCGGATCCGGTTCCGTGAGCCGATGCAGGCCGGCATCCTCTCGAACCGCCGCCGCACCCGTCCTTTCGGTTTGGCCGGCGGCGGCGGCGCCTGGCCGGGAATCACCCGCGTCGAACGAACCTCAGGTGAAGTTGAGGTTCTCGATTCCACGGCCAGCGTGACAGTTCAGCCGGGCGATGTCATCGTGATCGAGACACCGGGCGGCGGAGGCTACGGAATGCCATGAACTATTGGGTGCTCGGCGGGATCGCGGTGATGATCGGCGGCTGGCTGGCGCAGGCGGTCAGCAGCAGCGTTCCGGCCCACAACAGCCAGCGTTCAGCGCGCATGGACCCGCTCCAGC
>CALCQB010000251.1 GCA_937897535.1 uncultured Novosphingobium sp.
GCCCAACCACCCGATAAGGTACCCTGTGGGTGGTTGGGCCGGGGGAGCGGGCCGGCGTTGCGCTGTTTCAGTCCAACTGAAACAGCCTCTAATGCTCAGTTCGGCGCGGCCTCGGCCGGGGCCCGCTGACGACCGGTCGCCTCATCGAGGAAATCCTCGCCCGCGGCGGGCGGCGGCGGGACTGGAACCAGGCCGCTGTCGGGCGGGCCCTTGGGGGCCGGGTTATCGCGCGGCCGGTCCGGGTTGACCAGATTGCCTTGCTCATCGACGTAGTAATAGTCTTCGGGCGCGCCGCTCATCTTGACTTCGTCGTCGGGCTCAAGCTGCCAGGCCGGCAGCGTGGCATCGGTCTCGAACTTCTCGATCGGGCGACCCGCGACCGCGAACTTCATGTAGGCGGCAAAGGCCCGCGCCGGCGCGGTGCCGCCTTGCAGGCCCGGAACCGGGCGATCGTCGTCGCGGCCCATCCATACGCCGGTGGTGATCCCGCTGGAAAAGCCCAGGAACCAGCCGTCCTTGTTGGCGGTGGTGGTGCCGGTCTTGCCCGCGACCGGGCGGCCGATCTGCGCAGCCTTGCCGGTGCCGACGCTGACCGCGCTTTGCAGCATGTCGGTGATGCCCGAGGCGACGTAGGCGGGGATCAGCATGCTGCCGCCCTTCCGTTCGCGCTGGTACAGCACCTTGCCGTCAGTGGTGGTGACCTTGACGATCCCATAAGGCTCGACCGACTGGCCCTTGGCCGAGATCGAGGCGAAGGCGCGGGTCATGTCGATCAGGCGCACTTCGTTGGTGCCCAGCACCATCGACGGCACGGTCGAGATCGGGGTGCTGATCCCGAACCGCCGGGCCATGCCCGCCACGGTCGAAAAACCGACCTCCTGGCCCAATTGCGCCGCCACAGTGTTCTTCGAATAGGCGAAAGCGGTCCGCACATCGATCTTGCCGGCAAAGCCGCCGCCCGAATTGCGCGGGCTCCACCCGTCGATCGTGACGGGTTCGTCGACCACTTCGGCATTGGGGGTGTACCCGGCCTCGAGCGCGGCGAGGTACACGAACAGCTTCCAGGCTGAACCCGGCTGGCGCACAGCGTTGACCGCGCGGTTGTAATTGGTGGTGACGTAATCGGTCCCGCCGACCAGCGCGAGCACCGCGCCGTCGCGGTCCATGCTGACCAGCGCGCCTTGCGAGCCGCCGGGCACGTTGCCCTTGATCGCCGTGGTCGCCGCGTTCTGCAGCTTGACGTCGAGCGTGGTCCAGACCTCGATCGGCTGGTCGTTGTCGCCCAACAGCAGGTCGAGTTGCGGCAGCGCCCAGTCGGTGAAGTACCGGACCGAATTCTGCCCCGCTTCCTGGCTGAACTTGACCTTCTTGAGGTCGGTCGATGCGGCCTCTGCCTGGGTGATCTTGCCGTTCCCGGCCATCAGCCCCAGCACCACCGTACCGCGTCCGACGGCAGCGTCGGCGTCGGCGGTCGGCGCGTAATGCGACGGGGCCTTGACCAGCCCGGCGATGATCGCCGCCTCGGGCAAGGTGATCTCGTCGGCCGGATGGCCGAAGAACTTGCGCGCCGCTGAATCGACGCCGTAGGCGCCCCCGCCGAAATAGACCTTGTTGAGATAGAGCTCGAGGATCTGGCCCTTGGAGAACTTCCACTCCAGCGCCAGCGCCAGCACGCCCTCGCGCAGCTTGCGGCCAAAGGTACGCGAATTGTTGAGGAACACAGTGCGGGCAAGCTGCTGGGTGATTGTCGATCCGCCCTGGCTGAACCGCCCATCCCGCACCCGCACCCAGAACGAGCGGACCAGGCCGATCGGATCGATCCCGACATGGCTGTAATAACGCTTGTCCTCGGTCGAGAGCATCGCGTCCTTCATCACTTGCGGGATCTGCTTGTCCCCGACCCATTTGCCATAGCTTGGCCCGAGCGAGACCAGCTGGGTCCCGTCGCGGGCGCGGACCACGATCATCTGCTCGGTCTGGGTCGACTTGATCTGATCGAAGCTGGGCAGGGACTGCGCGGTCAGCCCGACCGCGACGACCAGCGCCAGCAGGCCGAGCAGCGCCAGCGAGCCGCCCCAGACAAACAGGCGGCGCAGAAACTTGCGAAAGCCGGTCGGAGCTGGCTTTTCGGGCTTGCCCCGGCGCGGTTGCGGCGGCGGGCTGCGCCGGAAATCGTTTCTGGCCATAGGGTCTAAGTCATTCCTCCCGCCGGGCCGGTGGCCCAGGCTGCGCGGCCTGCTTAGGGCAAAGACCGCGCAACGTTAATGGGCGAGTTGTGAAGATGGTGTGCAGACCGGCTCAGTGGAGGTGTTCGACCAGCAAAACCGATCCATCGGCGCCGGTAACCCGCATTTTCGTGCCGGGTTCGGCGTCAGGGCCCTTGGCCAGCCACTCGCTGTCGCCCAGTTTGACCTTGCCCGAACCGTCAGCGATCACCTGGGTGACGACCACGACCTCGCCAACTGAACGCGCGCCGCGGTGGTTCATCATCGGATCGGCCGGCTCGACCGGGTTGTCCTTCAGGTAACGCCGCCCGACAAAGACCGACACCAGCGAAAGCACCGCGAACAGCAGCACCTGGAACGGCACGCCGATCGGCATGAACCAGGCGGTGAAGCCGGTGACCAGCGCCGCCCCGGCCATCCAGATCAGGAACACGCCGGGGATGGTCATTTCCCCGATTGCCAGCAGCAGCCCCAGCCCCAGCCAGAACCAGTGCGCCTCGATCCCGTCGATCATTTGCGTGGCCCCGGCGAACCGAGCGCATCCTTGACCAGTTCGCCGATCCCGCCGATCGACCCGATCAGCTGGGTCGCCTCGACCGGGAACAGGATGGTCTTGGCATTGGGCGAGGTCGCGAAGGCGGCGACCGCTTCGGTGTATTTCTGCGCGACGAAGTAGTTGAGTGCCTGGGTGCCGGAGGTGGCGATCGCCTCGGACACCACCTGGGTCGCGCGGGCTTCGGCCTCGGCCGAACGTTCGCGCGCTTCGGCGTCGCGGAAGGCCGCTTCCTTGCGGCCTTCGGCCGAGAGGATCGCGCCCTGCTTTTCGCCCTCGGCGCGCAGGATTTCAGCAGCGCGCAGGCCTTCGGCTTCAAGGATGTTGGCGCGCTTTTCGCGTTCGGCCTTCATCTGCCGGGCCATCGCGTTCGAAATATCGGCCGGCGGACGGATGTCCTTGATCTCGATCCGGGTGATCTTGACCCCCCACGGTTCGGTGGCGTGATCGATCACCATCAGCAGCTTGGCGTTGATCTCGTCGCGCCGCGACAGCGTCTCGTCGAGGTCCATGCTGCCCATGACGGTGCGCAGGTTGGTGGTGGTCAGCTGCATGATCGCGACATAGAGGTTGGCGACCTCATACGCGGCCTTGCCGGCATCGAGCACCTGGAAGAACACGATCGCGTCGACCCCGACCATCGCGTTGTCCTTGGTGATGATTTCCTGCCCCGGAATATCGAGCACCTGCTCCATCATGTTGACCTTGTGGCCGACCCGGTCAACGAACGGCACGATGACATGCAGCCCCGGCTGCGCGGCGAGCGTGTAGCGGCCCAGCCGCTCGATCGTATAGACAAAGCCCTGGCGGACAACGCGCACCCCCATCAGCAGGAACACGAGCACCGGGACCTCCCATGAATAGAACAGGAAGCTCGTCGCCGTCAGCACCGGGATCTGCCAGCGGCGCAGCGGCGGCAGGTAATAGATCGCGAATGCGACCAAAACCAGGATGACAAATGGAAGGCTGGTGAAAAGCATGGGGGATCAACTTTGCATTTTCCGTGCCCGGTTCGCAACACGTTGGGGGTGGCGTTCGGAGCGATTCTTTAGTCGGAACAGACGGATTTGGAAAGGTTTTAAGCCGCACCTACGCGATGACGTGGGGCGCGGCCGAACGTAAATTCTCTGTCAACGCACCCCGGCAACTTGACCGGAACCACCGATCCAGAGTAACCACCAAGTTCATGAGTGGCAACAATTCATCGCCGTGGTTCAAAATATTCGCGCTGTGCACCGCCCTCGGTTTCGGCGGCACCTATGTCTGGCGCCAACAACAGAAAGCCGTTGCACCTGCGGAAGTTCAAAAGCAGGCGAAGCCTGACACGCCACTGGTCCTTTCAAGTTCGAAATCCCTCATCGTGGATCCGACCCCCGTGCCTGTGGATGACAAAAAGGGCGACTTCGTGTTGCCAATGGAGGAAC
>CALCQB010000252.1 GCA_937897535.1 uncultured Novosphingobium sp.
AAGACAAGCTCGATTTCCGGGCGCTCGACGCCGATCCGGTCGCGGCCGGGCGGCAGACCTTGAGCTTTGTTGGCACCGCGGCCTTTGTCAGCAACGGCACAGCGCAGCTTCGCTATGCCGACAGCGGAGCCGACACGCTGGTCCAGATCGACCTCAACGGCGATGGCGCCGCCGATATGCAGATCGTGCTGGCCGGCCACGCTGGACAGGCGCTGACCGGCACGGACTTCCTGTTCTAAGGTAATCCCGAAGGCTTGCTTGCTGCAGCGTTCGTCAGCTCCGGTGGTGGACCTTCGCGTTGGGGCGCATTGCCCGGACAATGCAGAGCTGCAAACGACTTCCTGGCGCTGGCTTTGTCTTCGCAGTGGCGTCGTTGGCGTGTGCCGGTCAGTGGCATGAGCGCGACGTGCTCGACACACCCGAATAATCACGCAGTGCATCTCACGGAGCTTCGCCGGTAACCCGATCTTAACCGCTTCGGCAGCGATTTGGGGGCGAGGAGAATGCCCCGCACCATGCCGATCCCCGCCCACTTCGAAGACCTACCAGTTGATCCGCGACACCCGCGCGCTGCGCGGCGCCAGTTGCGGCTCGAATCCGAAGGCTTCACCGCCTCCGGCCAGACCGCGCGGGTGCTGATCCATAACGTCTCGGCCACCGGCCTGCTGCTCGAAAGCGCGGATATTCTGGCCGAAGACGAACAGCTCGAGATTGCCTTGCCCCAGGTTGGCAGCGCCGCAGCCCACATCGTCTGGACGAGCGAGAATTTCTATGGGTGCCGGTTCGACACGCCATTGCCCGCCAGCGCCCTGGGCGCGCTGGAACTCCATTCGCAAATGACTGCGGCTCCCGCTCCGGTCGAGCCAGGAGATACTTTGCCGGTCCGGATCGCACGACTGCGCAAAGAGCAGGGGCTGACGCTCGAAGCACTGGCCGCGCTTGTCAATGTCAGCAAGCCGACTGTCTGGGCGTGGGAACAGGGCAAGGCCCGGCCGACTCCGGAACGCATCACCGCGTTGGCCGAGCGCCTCGGGGTGGCCGAGGAAGAACTCCGGACGGGACGCGACGGCGACGCATTGGCCAAAGCGCTGAGCCAGGCACGCAACGTGGTCGCCAAGGCGTTTGGCGTCGATCCGGCGCGCGTCAAGGTATCGATCGAGCTTTAGACTCACGGCGCCGAACGCAGATTCGCTTCACCGCGAATTAACCACTTTTCATCGCCGTGATTCGCAGTTATCCTCTTGAAAGATAAGCTGAAATTTAGTCGAGTTAGCCAACTCGCCTAACTTTGGCGGACCCGCTCAACAGGGGGCAGGTCACGGCGTAAGGCGATCGCGTCGTCCGGGGGGTGTCAAGGGGAGCTTGGCTGCCTTGCCGGGTGCGCGGTCCTGTGGGGGCGAAGGGCGCATGCGGGTCGAATTCACCAAGAAGGAACGGTTGGCGGTCTATGGTCTGCTGGCCGACCATTCGACAGATATCATCCTCAAGACCGATCTCCGTGGCTTCGTGCTCGCGGCTTCGCCGGCCCTCGAACAGCTTGGCCTGGCGCTGCCGGCGATGCTGATCGGACCGCACGTGCGAGACCTCGTTCACCCCGATTATTGCAATTTGATCGAGCACGAACACCGCGTCGCGATCGCCGGACAAGGCAGCGGCGTATGGCTTGAGCTTCCTGCCGCCAACAAAGGCCGCAAAGGGCAATGGTTCGAATTCCAGGTCCGTCCGATGTCCGATCATCGCGGCCGGATCTATGGCGCTTTGGTGGTGATGCGCTGCATCGCCATGCGCAAATCGCTCGAAGAGCGGCTGTTCGCCGCCGAATTTACCGATCCGCTGACCCGACTGACCAACCGTATCGCCTTTGTCACGATGCTCGACCACCTGGTCTCCAGACCGCACAGTGCCGCACTCGCGCTGTTCGATATCGATCACTTCATGACGCTGAACATGCGCTACGGGCAAACTGCAGGGGACGACCTGCTGGTTGCTTTCGCCGGGTTGTTGCGGGCAATGACCCGCAGCGACGACATTATTTCGCGTGTCGACGGCGAGCGTTTCGGGGTAATCATGCCCGGGCTTCGACCCGAGACCGCAGCGGCAGCCTGCGCACCGATCGTTGAGACGCTGGCCGAAGCGGGACGAGCGGCCTTGGGCGGCAATTTCGCTGTTTCGACCAGCGTCGGCATCGCCGGAATTTCGCTATCGGCTGACAATACCGTCAAGCATGCCGAGCTGGCGCTGTTCCTGGCGAAGGCCAAGGGGCGCTCGCGAATCGAAACCAGCCCGATGGGATCAAGTGGAACCGGTCGCACTTTGGCGCATCAGCCGAACCGGAGTTGACGGGCTGGAACCAACCCCGATCGAACCGTGCAAGGCGGCGATCCACAACTTCAGCCCAGCATTCCACCGCGCAACCTGATTTACCTGTTTGCGCCCTGACAGCTGGCACTGGATTAAGCGGAGCTTCCAGATGGAGTGCGCTGGTTCAACTGCCCAGCCCCGCAATCGCCGCGCAATCCGCGTCGGTCGGCGTCCAATCCGAAGCCAGTACCCCGCGCGGTCCGAACAGGCTTTTGACGGGGTCGGTGCCTGCGGCCAGAGCCGATGCGAGCCTGTCCGCTTGCGGATCCTCGACCGGGCCATTGGCACCCCGCAGGTGTGCGAGCCAGGCACCAAGTCCGGCGCGTATTGCAGGACATGGCAATCCGACCCGGGCATTGGCCGCCAACGTTTCCAGCCAGCGCTGGGGGAGCTTCTGGCTGCCGTCCATGGCGATCTGGATCAGCCGGTGGTTGAGCGCGGGATTGGCGAAGCGCGCCAGGAGATCGGCGGCATATCTCGGCAGGTCCTGGCCCGGCGCGGCTACTATGCTTGGCGCAGCTTCCCGCACCATCAACTGTTCGGCGAGGGCGCGAAGCTCGGGATCGGCGATCGCCTGATGGACAAATTCATGACCGCGCCGCAGGCCGCAGTAGGCCAGGAGCGAATGGGCGCCGTTGAGCATCCTCAGTTTGGCGGTTTCATAGGGTCGCACCTCGGCCACCAGCGTGGCCCCCACCGCCTCCCAGCGCGGGCGCGGGCCGGCAAAGCGGTCTTCGATCACCCATTGGCTGAACGGTTCGGTAAACACCGCTGCGGCATCGTCGAGACCGATCCGGGCGGCGAGCGCGGTGCGGTCGGCTGCGGTCGTCGCCGGAACGATGCGATCGACCATGGTCGAAGGACAGGCACATTCGGCGCGGAACCAGTCCACCAACGCGGGATCGTGGAGCTGGAGGTAGTCCGCCATCAGACGCTCGAGCTGACGGCCATTGTCGGCAAGGTTGTCGCAGCTGAGCAGCGTCAGGCCGCCGGTCCCGGCATCGCGGCGGCGGCGAAGGGCGTCGGCCACCAGCGGATAGAAGCTGCCCTCACCCGCCTGCAGCGGATCGAGACTCCCATCGGGATTACGGCAATAGCCCTTCTCGGTCACCGTAAAGCTGACGATGTGGGTCTGCGGGGCGATCAGGTGATTGCGCAAGTCGGCCCGCGACTGCGCGGCGACCAGCACCGCGCGCACCGCCCCCACCAACCGCGTCTCCGCTCCGGCGGCGGATCGTTCGGTCACCGTGTACAGCCCGTCCTGCGGGTTCATCTGGCACGCGACATCGTCCGAGCGCAGCGATACACCAGTGATCGCCCAGTCGCGCTCTCCCGCCGCCATCGCCCGGTCGGTGTACCAGGCCTGATGCGCGCGGTGGAACGCGCCGATCCCGAAATGGACGATACCGACCGCCTGGGCGTCGCGGTCATAGCCGGGCCGCTCCACCCCGGCGGCAAGCTGGCCGAGTGCCGCGCCCGCCAGTCTCACAGTCTGTAGGCCTGCTTGGCGAAGTTGTAGGACAGGTCCTGCGCCAGTTCGGCAGCTTCCCAGTCTTCGATCCGGTGTTCGGCAACCAGCCGGGCGAGAAACCCGCAATCGACCCGCCGCGCGACATCATGCCGGGCCGGGATCGACAGGAACGCCCGGGTGTCATCATTGAAGCCGACGGTGTTGTGGAAGCCCGCGGTCTCGGTGGTCATCTCCCGGAACCGGCGCATGCCTTCGGGACTGTCATGGAACCACCAGGCCGGGCCAAGCTTGAGGCAGGGATAGTGCCCGGCGAGCGGTGCCAGTTCGCGGGCATAGGCGCTCTCGTCGAGCGTAAACAGGATCAGCGAGAGCCCGGGTTCGTTGCCAAACCGGTCGAGCAGCGGCTTGAGCGCATGGACATAATCGGTGCGGGTCGGAATATCCGCCCCCTTGTCACGCCCCCGCGCGGCGAACAGCTGGGCGTTATGGTTGCGGAAGCTGCCCGGATGAAGCTGCATCACGAGCCCGTCCTCAAGGCTCATCGCTGCCATCTCGGTGAGCATCTGCGCGCGGAACAGTTCGGCCTCGGCGGGGGTGAATAGTCCGGTGCTGACCTTGGCGAACAGCGCTGCGGCTTCTGACGGGGCGAGGTCGGCGGTCTGCGCAGTGGGGTGGCCATGGTCGGAGCTGGTCGCGCCCATGCTGGCAAAGAATGCCCGGCGCTGACGGTGCGCGGCAAGATAGCCTGACCAACTCGCGCAATCCTCGCCTGTCAGGTCGGACAAGTGCGCCAGGTTGTCGCGGAAGCCTTCGAATTCGGGATCGACCACCGGATCAGGGCGATAGGCGGTGATCACCCGGCCGCCCCAGAGCCCCGCATCGTTCAGGTCGCGGATCGCGGCGTGGTGCGCCAGACTGTCGAGCGGGCTTTCGGTGGTGGCGATCACCTCGATATTGAAACGCGTGAACAGCGCGCGCGGGCGGAACGCGGCTGTGGCCAGCTGTTCGGTGATCGTATCGAAATAGTGGTCCGATGTCTCCGCGCCGAACGCGACCGACAGGCCGAACGCCTCGGCGAACACCCAATCGAGCCACATCCGCGAAGGTGTTCCCCGAAACAGGTGATAATGGCCGGCAAACAGGCGCCAACTCTCACGCGGGTCGGCTGCCGGATTGCCGATTCCGAGCGCGTCCAGCGACACCCCTTGCGAATAAAGCATCCGGAAGATGTAGTGATCGGGGTGCAACAGCAGTTCCGCCGCATTCCCGAAATTGGCGTCGCTCGCCCACCACTGCGGATCGGTATGCCCGTGCGGGCTGATGATCGGCAAGGCCTGAACCGACGCGTAGAGTTCGCGGGCGATCCCCCGCGTTGTCGGATCGGCCGGCAACAGGCGATCGGGATGGAGCTCGAGTCGGCGGATCATGCCATGTTCTGGGCATAGCGGGCGCGCTTGGCCTGCGCAGTGCGGCGGGCTTCCTCGATCGCGCGCTCTTCGGTGGCGAACAGCAGGCTGTCGATCACCTGGGCCAGGTGCGCGCGCATCGCGGCGCGCGCGGCGTTGGGATCGCGGGCGCGCAGTGCCTCGAGCACCGCGGTATGCTCATCGACCACCGGCTTGATGTTGGCGGTGCGCGCCTTCTCGTGCAGCAAGGCGGCTTCGGGCGAAGTGGCCCGCAGATCCCACAAATGCTCGATCGCATTGAAGATGGCGGTGTTGCGCGTCGCCCGGGCAATCGCCAGATGGAATTCGCGGTCCGATCGTTCGGCACCGTCTGCCTGCAGGTTTTCGTGCGCGATGGCGTCGACCAGCCGGGCGATCTCGTCCAGTTCCTCAGCGCTGGCTTGTGTCGCCGCAAGCGCAGCGGCCTCGCCTTCGAACAGCAGCCGCGCCTCGGTCAGTTCGAACGCGGTGATGTTGAAGCCGGGCAGATCCTCCGTTCCCGGCAGACGGCGGACATAGGCTCCCGAACCAACCTTCACTTCGACCAGCCCCTGAACTTCCAGCGCGATGATCGCTTCGCGCACGGTGGGTCGGCTGACATTGTAGCTGGCCGCCAGTTCACGCTCGGCCGGCAGGCGCGCGCCGACCGGATAGCGCCCAGACGCCAGCTCTTCCAGCAGGCTGCGCGCCAGATCCTGATAGAGCCGATCCTGGGACTTTTCGGACGAGGCGTTCATCGTTGCTCCTTTTGGCCTTACCAATTATCTTGACAGGCCAGACTAGATTGGTCAAGGTATGACTTACACGCTTTACGTTTCGATTGCATGGGGATTCGCATGAAGATCACCTCCGCCCGCGTCATCGTCACCTGCCCGGGACGCAACTTCGTGACGCTCAAGATCGAAACCGACCAAGGGGTCTACGGAATCGGCGATGCCACCCTCAACGGGCGGGAACTGTCGGTCGTCGCCTATCTGGAAGAGCACGTGATACCCTGCCTGATCGGGATGGACCCGCGCCGGATCGAGGACATCTGGCAGTATCTCTATCGCGGGGCCTACTGGCGGCGCGGGCCGGTGACGATGCGGGCCATCGCCGCGGTCGACATGGCGCTGTGGGATATCAAGGCCAAGATGGCCGGGATGCCGCTCTACGACCTGCTCGGCGGGCGCAGCCGGAACGGGATCATGGTCTATGGTCACGCCAACGGCAGCGACATCGCCGAGACGGTCGAAGCGGTCGGGGCCTATATCGACATGGGCTACAAGGCGATCCGCGCCCAGACCGGCGTACCCGGCGTCAAGGATGCCTACGGGGTCGGGCGCGGCAAGCTTTACTACGAACCCGCCGATGCGGCGCTGCCCTCGGTCACCGGCTGGGACACCCGCAAGGCGCTCAACACCGTACCCAAGCTGTTCGAAAAGCTGCGCGAGACCTACGGTTTTGATCAACACCTGCTGCATGACGGCCACCACCGTTACACCCCGCAGGAAGCGGCGAACCTGGGCAAGATGCTCGAGCCGTTCCAGCTGTTCTGGCTGGAAGACTGCACCCCGGCGGAAAACCAGGAAGCGTTCAAGCTGGTCCGCCAGCACACGGTCACACCGCTGGCGGTGGGCGAGATCTTCAACACGATCTGGGACGCCAAGGACCTGATCCAGAACCAGCTGATCGACTATATCCGCACCACCGTCGTTGGTGCCGGAGGGCTCACCCACCTGCGCCGGATCGCCGATCTCGCCGCACTCTACCAGATCCGCACCGGCTGCCATGGCGCGACCGACCTGTCGCCGGTGACGATGGGCTGCGCGCTGCACTTCGATACCTGGGTGCCGAACTTCGGGATCCAGGAATACATGCGCCACACCGAAGAGACCGACGCGGTCTTCCCGCACGATTACCACTTCGACAAGGGCGAACTGTTCTGCGGCGAGACCCCAGGCCACGGCGTCGACATCGACGAGGCGCTGGCCGCCAAATATCCCTATAAACCAGCCTATCTTCCGGTTGCCCGACTGGAAGACGGCACAATGTGGAACTGGTGAGATGATGATCCGAAAGACCCTGCTTGCTGCCACCGCCCTGATCGCCCTTGGCGCCGCAACCAAAGCCCCCGCCCCGTCGCTCCAGCTTGGCCGCCTGGCCAAGCTGACCACCGTCGATGCCCGTTACCAGGGCTACAACATCGAAATGGTCGAGGTCACCGGCGGCCGGTTCTGGGCGCCCTATGGCGGCCCGGCGAACGAACGCTATCGCCAGCGCCCGCCGATCGACCTGACCGACCCCAAGCTGATCGCGCTCGCCAGGGGCCTCGGCCCCAGCCTGCTCAGGGTCAGCGGGACCTGGGCCAACAACACCTACCTCGAAGCCGAAGGCGAGCACCTGAGCGCCCCGCCAGCCGGCTTTGTCCAGGTCCTGACCCGCGACCAGTGGACCAATGTGGTCAAGTTCTCGAAGGCCGTCGACGCTCCGATCGTCACCAGCTTTGCGGTCAGCAACGGCACCCGCGGGCCGGACGGCGTCTGGACCACCGAGCAGGCCCAGCGCCGGCTCGACCTGACCCGCGCCGCGGGCGGCAGCATCTATGCGGCCGAGTTCTTCAATGAAGCCAACATGCCCAGCGCCGCGCCGGAAATGCCCAAGGCCTACACTGCTGAAAACTACGGCGCGGAATACCGGATCTTCCGCGACTGGGCCCGCAAAAATGCACCGGAAATGAAACTCCTGGGCGTTGGCGGCGTGGGGGAAGCCGGGCTGCTCAAGAATGTACCGGTGGCCGCCCAGTTCGGAACGCATGTCAGCACCGAAGACATGATGAAGGCCAACCCAAACAGCGTCGATGCCGTGTCCTACCACTTCTACGGTACGGTTTCGCAGCGCTGCCAGGGCCTGGGGATCGGCACCGCGGTCAAGGCCCACGCGCTCGGCGCGGAATGGCTCGACCTGACCGTGCGCGACTTCAAGTACTACGCCGCGCTGCGCGACAAGTACGAGCCGGGCAAACCGATGTGGAATACCGAGACCGCGCAGGCGGCCTGCGGCGGTAGTCCATGGGCCTCGACCTTTCTCGATACCTTCCGCTACCTCAACCAGAACGCCGTGCTCGCCCAGTTGGGACTGCAGGCGATCCAGCACAACACCCTGGCCGCCAGCGACTATGGCCTGATCGATCGTGACACCATGGCCCCGCGCCCGAACTATTGGGCGGCGGTGCTGTGGCACCGGACCATGGGTTCGACCGTGCTCGCCTCGCCCAAGTCGCCCTCGCCCGCGCTGCGGCTCTATGCCCAGTGCCAGGTCGGCAAGCCCGGCGGCGTGACGGTGCTGGCGCTCAACACCGGTGAGGCTCCGCAAAGGCTGAGCCTTGGCGGCAAGGCGCTGGGCTGGACGATGACCGGCCAGCCGGTCGATACCCGCTCGGTACTGATCAACGGCAAGGCACCGGGCCTTGACGCAAATGGTCAGTTGACCGGACTTGGCGGCACCGCTGCCGCCGGGAATGTGACGGTGCCCGGACAAGCGGTGGCGTTCTACACGGTCCCCGGCGCCAACAATCCGGCCTGCCGGTAAGTCACTTGGCGCGGATCGTCGTCCTGGGCGAAGGCATGCTGGAGCTCGCCCGGAAAGGCGAGGCCTGGCAGCTCGGCTATGGCGGCGATACGCTCAACACCGCGATCCATCTGGCCCGCGCCGGGCATGATGTCGCCTATCTGACCGCGCTCGGCAGCGATCCGCTGAGCGCGGACCTGAAGGCCAGGTGGGCAGCCGAAGGCCTCGATACTTCGCTGGTGCTCGATCATCCCAGCCGCGGCGCCGGGCTTTACGCGATCGCGACCGACGCGGCTGGCGAACGCAGCTTTTCCTACTGGCGCGACACCAGCGCCGCGCGCGAGATGTTCGCGCTGCCCGGCATGCCGGGTGCATTGGCAGCGGCGGAGCAGGCCGACCTGCTGTGTTATTCGCTGATCTCGCTCGCGATCCTGCCGCCCCAGGATCGCGACAAGCTGTACGATCTCGCCCGGGCCGTTCGCGCGCGCGGCGGCAGGGTCGCGTTCGACGGCAACTATCGCCCGCGCTTGTGGAGCAGCGTTGAAGACGCCCGTAGGTCCCGCGACGCCGCGATTGCCGTGGCGGACATCGGCCTGCCCACGCTGGACGACGAGACCGCGCTTTCAGGCGAAACCGATGCCGACGCGGTCGCGCGCCACTGGGCCGCGCTGGGCTGCGCCGAGACGGTCGTCAAGCTTGGATCCGATGGCTGCCGCTTGCCCGACGGCGCGATCCTGCCCCCGCCCGCAGTGCTGAACCCGGTCGATACCAGCGGTGCAGGCGACGCCTTCAACGGCGGTTATCTCGCCGCGCGGATGAACGGTGCGAGCAGATCGGA
>CALCQB010000253.1 GCA_937897535.1 uncultured Novosphingobium sp.
ATGGTCTGGCCGTTGTCCTTGCAGTGGCGCAGCGCGGCGAGCGTATCGGCTGTCTCGCCCGATTGCGAAATGAACAGCGCCAGCCCGCCCGGCTCGAGCACCGGTTCGCGGTAGCGGAACTCGCTGGCGAAATCGATGTCGGCCGGCAGCCGCGCGAACTGCTCGAACCAGTATTTGGCGACCATCCCGGCGTAATAGCTGGTCCCGCAGGCGACGATGGTGACGCGGTTGATACTCGACAGGTCGAAGTCGAATTGCGGCAGCGCCACGGTCTGGTCGACCTGGCGGATATAGCTGCGCAGGGTCTGGGCGACCACGGTCGGCTGCTCGAAGATCTCCTTCTGCATGAAGTGGCGGTAATTGCCCTTCTCGATCTCCGCCGCCGAGGCACCCGAGGTGGTGATCGCGCGCTCGACCGGATTGTTGTCCTTGTCGAACACTTGCGCGCCTTCGCGGGTGACAATCACCCAGTCACCCTCATCCAGATAGGCAATCTTCTGGGTCAGTGGCGCGAGCGCCAGCGCATCGGAACCGAGATAGGTCTCCCCGTCCCCGTACCCGACCACCAGCGGCGAGCCGAGCCGCGCGCCGATCAGCATGTCGGGCCGGCTGCGGAACGCGATGGCGAGCGCGAAGGCCCCGCGCAGTTGCGGCAGGACCGCCTTGACCGCTTCGACCGGATCGGTCCCGCGCTCGACCAGCTCGGAAACCAGATGGGCGACAACTTCGGTATCGGTATCGCTTTCGAACTTGCGGCCGCGCGCGATCAGCATTTCGCGCAGCTGCTTGAAGTTCTCGATGATCCCGTTGTGGACCAGCGCGAGCTGCTCGGTCGCATGCGGATGGGCGTTGGCGGCGGTCGGTGCACCGTGGGTGGCCCAGCGGGTGTGGGCGATACCGGTTGTGCCCGGCGCGGGATCGCGGGCCAGTTCGGTCACCAGATTCATCAGCTTGCCCGGCGCACGGCGGCGGATCAGCTGGCCATGATCGAGCGTGCAGACCCCGGCGCTGTCATAGCCCCGGTATTCCATCCGCCGCAGGCCATCGACCAGCCGCTCTGCCACGGGTTCCTTGCCGACGATGCCGATGATTCCACACATGCTGCTGGGTGCTTTCGTTAGAGTTCGTAAGGGACGCGGATGCCGGGCAGGTTCGCCGGGAAGTCTTTGGTGTTCCGAGTGATCAGGATCGCACCATTCACCTGCGCGGTGGCGAGGATATAGGCGTCCATCAGTTTCATCCGGGTGCGATGGCGAATGTCGGCGGCAGCCGCAGCAATGCGCGCATCGATTTCGACGACTTCGAACGGCGTAATGGCCTGCTGCACCACCTCACGCCGCTCTAGCGCCTCGCCCGCTAACACCTCGGTCCAGACAATGCGGCTGATCCGGTGGCGGTTATAGCGTGACAGCTCGGCCGAAGCCTGCGGGCGATCCTTGAGCCAGTCGATCAGGATGTTGGTGTCGAAAAACGGGTCTGACACGCGCTACAGGTCTTCATAGGGCGTGCGATCCTCGCGGATGGCGCGCTGATACTCGACCCCGTCGCCAATATCAGCGCGATCCTTCCACAATCCCGCGCCGCGCGCGATCCAGTCCTTTTTGCCCGACGCAGGAGCCTGCGCCTTGTACGTCGCAACTGCGTCTCGCAGCACCGAAGCGCGCGACTTGCCCTGCTCAGCCGCGCGGGCGTCGAGCCATTTGATGTCCTCTTCGGGCAGATCGGCGAGAATGCGAGTCATTGATATACTGATATCATATCATGATATCATGTCAAGGGTTCAGCCGGGCCAGCCCCAAATTCAACCAGCGAAAGTGTCCGCCCGCTCGCCGTCAGCAGTTGGCTTTCACGCACCGCCTGTCCCGCCCCGGCTCGCAGGTTTGGAATTTCGGCTGCCTTGCCGCTCGCATCATCGAAAACTGCCAGCGACCCATTTTCAAGCGCAACGAAGAAATTGCCGCCAACGCTTCCCGCGCTCCCGACGATATTGCTCGAGAAACGCCGCGACCAACGCTGATTGAAGCCATACGAGGTTCGAAACAGGCCGCGTTTGCGCTGGTATTCAAGCGCATGGAGATTTGCCGATTCATCTGGTGAAACGATCAGCGCAGATCCAAAAACAGCAATGCCGCGGTTGAAGGTTGCAGCCTCACCAAATTCATATCTGGCCAGTAACGTTCCATCGTTCAGACCATAGGCCCGAATCGAGCCATTGCCGCCGATGAACACAACATCCTCTGCGATGTGGGGGACGAAAAGATATTCAGAGCTGTGGGTCGACCATTTCAGGTTTCCGGTCGCGATATCAATTGCCAGAAGTCGGACCGAACCGTCAAAAATGTCCTTTCCTTGCTGCGTCGTGGCATGGATGGCGATGCCCCTGTCAACTGCGATGGGATAGCTGTGTCCGCCGTTTTCGAAACGCCATAACACTTCACCCGTTGTTTGAGACAGACACCATGTGGCGCTCGATTGTCCCGCTATTTCGGCGACAATCAAGCGGTCTTCACCTGCCAGCGCGACATCCCAGAGATTGCGCTTGGTGACCGGCGTTTCCCAGCGAATCTGACCCGCCCGATCCAGCGAAATCACTCTCCCGGAAAACGAACTGATGAAGATATCGCCTGCTTGGTTCGCCTTGGGAGAATTCAAAACATGCGGGTCCTTGAACCG
>CALCQB010000254.1 GCA_937897535.1 uncultured Novosphingobium sp.
GCCCATGGCGAACTGTGTGGGGTACTGTGCATCAAGGCGGCGCTGCAGGCGCGCGGGGACGACCGCAAGGTCATGCTGGTCCCCGAATCTGCGCACGGCACCAACCCCGCTACCGCCGCCTTTGCCGGGTTCGCGATCGAGAATATCCCGGCCAATGCCGACGGCCGGGTCGATCTCGACGCGCTGCTGGCCAGGCTTGGGCCGGACGTCGCAGGGGTAATGATCACCAACCCCAACACCTGCGGACTGTTCGAGCGCGACATGAAGGCGATCTGTGACGCGGTCCACGCGGCGGGCGGTTATGTCTATTGCGACGGGGCCAACTTCAACGCGATCGTCGGCAAGGTCCGCCCGGGCGACCTCGGCATCGACGCGATGCACATCAACCTCCACAAGACCTTTTCGACCCCGCACGGCGGCGGCGGGCCGGGTTCGGGGCCGGTGGTGCTGTCGGCGGCGCTCAGCCCGTTCGGGCCGCTGCCCTATACGGCGCGCGAGGCCGACGGCTCGGTCCGGCTGATCGAGGAGGAGAACGCGGCTGGCATGGGCCATAGCCAGGCCTTCGGACGGATGGCGGCGTTCCACGGCCAGATGGGGATGTTCACCCGCGCCCTGACCTATATCCTGAGCCATGGCGCCGATGGCCTCAAGCAGGTGTCCGAGGACGCCGTCCTCAACGCCAACTACGTCCTGCGCAGCCTTGATGATGTGCTTGAAGCACCGTTCGGAACGAGCGGGCCGTGCATGCACGAGGCGCTGTTCAGCGACGCCGGCATGGCCGACGGCTTCTCGACGCTCGACATTGCCAAGGGCCTGATCGACGAGGGCTTCCACCCGATGACGGTCTATTTCCCGCTGGTGGTCCACGGCGCGATGCTGGTCGAACCGACCGAGACCGAGAGCAAGGCCGGGCTCGACCGCTTCATTGCTTCGCTGCGCAGCCTTGCAGAGCGGGCCAAGGTCGGCGATGAGGCTCTGAAGAGCGCGCCGCACTTTGCGCCGCGCCGCCGCCTCGACGAAACCCAGGCCGCGCGCAAGCCGGTGCTGGTCTGGAAGGGCGATCAGACCGGGGGGTAGGGCAAATGGAACGCGACTGGGTCAGCACCCTGCTGCCGCTGGCGATCATCGCAATTGTCTTTGCGCTCCGGTTCCGCAACCTCAGCAAGCCGCGCCCGTTCAAGACCGGACGGCTGTGGATCGCGCCTGTTCTTCTGGCCGGGCTGGTCAGCTTCATGGTCGTGACCATGCCGCCATCGCCATCCGGTTGGGCCGCGCTGGCTTTCGGTGTGGTAATCGGGGCGGCGCTGGGCTGGAAACGCGGGCACCTGATGCATTTCGAGCGCGATCCGGCCAGTGGCGATTTGCTGATCCGGCAATCGCCGGCCGCCTTGCTGGTGGTGCTTGGCGTGCTGGCGGCCAAACGCCTGCTATCGGCCGGGATGGGGCTCGATCCCGGCCAGACCGGCGCGGGCGGGGCTTTGTCGGGTGGTGCCTTGATTTTGACCGACGGCTTGCTCGGGTTTGCGCTAGGGATGGTCACCGCGATGCGCTGGATCTTGTGGCAGCGCGCCAAAGCAGTCCCGCCGCACCAAGAGCTGAAGGATTGATCCGATGTGGGATGCACTGTTCGGGCTGACCAACTTCCTCGCCATGGCTGGCTGGGTCGTGCTGGCGTTCCTGCCGCGCAAGCCGCTGGCACACAGCGTGATCCTGTTCCTTGGGGTCGGGCTGCTGTGCCTGATCTACACGGTTTGCTTCGCGCTGTTCCTGACGGGCAAGGTCGATCTGGTGGCCCTGCCGGGGGCCGGGCAGCCCGGCTTTGGCAGCATCGCCGCGGTGCGGGCGCTGTTCATGTCCGATGGCGGGGTGGTGATCGGCTGGACCCACTACCTCGCGTTCGATCTGTTCACCGGGCTGTGGATCGCCCGCGATGCCGACGCCAAGGGCTTTTCAAGAGTATTTCAGATCCCGTTCCTGGCCGCGACTTTCATCGCCGGGCCAGTCGGACTGCTGTCATGGCTGGTGGTGCGCGAACGCGCCGCGCGCAAGCTGGGCCGGGGCTAGGCCAAACGTCAATCGGCCGCTCTGCCTTTGCAGGCAAAGCGGCCGACCTGACGTTCCGAAAACCTTATTTGACGGCGCGGTCGCCCGCTTCGCCTACGGATTCGATGTCGCGGCCCAGACCCTTTACGGTGTTGCAGGCCGTTGCTGTGAAGACCATGCCGGTCATCACGCATGCGAGCAGGAGTTTGCGAACCAAAGGACTCTCCTTGTCTTTGCTCAAGAGTGACAGTGTAACGTCATAACCCCCCGCGCAACCAAACGGTTCCCGGTCCGCCGCTTATTCGGCGCTGTTCGCCGCAGCGGGGGGGATATTGCGGTGATGCAGATGCTCGCGCCAGGCGATAACCGCACCGGCCGCGATGATTGCCGGGGCCCCCAGCCAGGTCGACGAAGGGGGCAACTCGTCCCAGATCAGCCAGCCATAGAGCGTCGCCCAGACCAGCGAAGAATAGTCCATCACGATCACGCTGGCGACCT
Organism: uncultured Novosphingobium sp.; assembly: GCA_937897535.1. Classification (GTDB taxonomy): domain Bacteria; phylum Pseudomonadota; class Alphaproteobacteria; order Sphingomonadales; family Sphingomonadaceae; genus Novosphingobium. The sequence continues at coordinate 2,542 of CALCQB010000254.1, forward strand.
GGCCATAGCGCAGCGATGCGGTCAGCAGCAGCTGCCCGATCAGTCCGAGCACCCCGCCGCCGAGCAGCAGGAACCACTGCCAGGGGCTATGCGCGCTGGCATAGAACGGCAGGCCCAGCGCCAGGATCGGGGCCGAAATGGCTGCGAACCAGAATACGATCGAGAGCGGCTCCTCGGTCCGGCCCAGATCGCGGATCTGGATCGAGATCAGCGCGACCATGAAGCCGCCGCGACCCCGGCCCTGCTGAAGCGGGCGCTGGACAATGGCGTCGAGGGTTGCCGCCTAGTCGATGGCGCCGAGGCGCGACGGCTGGAGCCGGCGCTGAGCCCGGAGGTGCGCGTGGCGATCCATTCGGAGACCAGCGGGCTGTTTGACAGTCATGGCTATTTTCTCGCGCTACAGGGGGAGTTCGAGGATCGCGGTGGCGCACTGGCCTTCAATTCACCTGCGGTGCGCGGCGAAGTGATGAAGGACGGCATCGAGCTCGAGACCGGCGGCGACAGCCCGGCGCGCATCAAGGCGCGGACCGTGATCAACGCGGCGGGGCACTACGCCTTGCCTGTGTCGCGTCTCATCGCTGGCGGGCCGCGATACGACCGCCTTACAATGCACTGGGTGAAGGGCTCGTACTTCATCGCCAGCGGACGCGCCGCCTTC
>CALCQB010000255.1 GCA_937897535.1 uncultured Novosphingobium sp.
GTGGTCGTGGCGCTGATGGTGGCCTTGAACGCGCTCGACGGCTTCGACGTGTTGTCGAGCGCCTTTGCTTCGCCGGGTGTGGCAAAGGAATGGGGCGTCCCGCGCGAAGCGCTGGGGATCATGTTGTCGGCTGAACTCGTCGGAATGGGCTTCGGCTCCTTCCTGCTTGGCGGGCTGGCTGACAAGCAAGGCCGCAAGCCGGTTATTCTGGGATGTCTCGTGATAATGGCGATCGGAATGTATTTCGCCCACGCTGCTGACGGCGTGACCGAGCTTTCCTTATGGCGCTTTTTCACCGGCATCGGGATCGGCGGAATGCTGTCCGCAACCAATGCGGTCACAGCTGAAAGCACCAGCAAAGCGGGACGCAGCCTGTCGATGGCGATCTACGTCATTGGTTACCCGATTGGCGGGTTGGTGGGCGGATATATTGCGCAAACCTGGCTTCTTCCGCTGTACGACTGGCGCGCGGTATTTCTGTTCGGCGCGATCGTTACGGCGGCGATGATCCCGCTCGTGGCACTACTTGTGCCGGAAACACCCGCTTTCTTTACAGCCAGAAGGCCAGGCGATGCGGTCTCCAGAATCAATCGTTCGCTAGCCGTGTTTAACAAGCCGCCGATTGCGGCCCTGCCCGAACGCGCCGTCGGTGCGCCAACCCCCCGAGTAATGGAAATCCTGTCCAACCCGCGACTGCGCCCGGTCACGCTGCTGTTGGCATTTGGCTACATGTTTCACACCATCACGTTCTACTACATCCTGAAGTGGGCGGTGAAGATCGTAACAGATTATCCCCCCGGCTATGCCCAGCCAGACGCCGCAAGCGTGTTGACCTGGGCAAACGGGGGCGGCGCGCTCGGCGGTCTGCTGCTCGGCTTCCTGATGAAGCGCTGGGCGATCAAGGGACCGACCGTGGCGATGCTGGCCATGGCCGTGGTCGCGGTGACCGCCTTCGGGCTTGGCTATGGCAGCCTCGGTGCCTGGCGCGCGGCGGCTTTTGTCGCGATGTTCTTTGGCAACGGCGCGATCGTCGGGTTCTATTCGGCCTTTGCGCTCGGCTTTCCCGCCTTCGCGCGCGGCACCGGGACCGGGTTCGTGCTCGGGGTTGGGCGGCTGGGTGCAGCCGGTTCGCCGATCATCGCGGGCTACCTGTTCAAGCTGTTCGGGAACGACCAGTTGCTGCTGGTTTCGTTCTGCATGGGGCTGGGCTCGCTGGCGGCATTGGTACTGTTCCTGCTGTTGCCGATGCGCGACGGCGATGCCGAAGTTGCAGACGGCCTTGTTGCCAGCAAAGCAGCGGTATAGGGTTGCTCGTTGCAACCTGTAAGGAGAGGATAGCATGTACAGTCACAACATGGTCGGATCGAACGACATCGCGAAATCGAAGGCGTTCTACGATGCCACGTTCCAGGCGATCGGCGGCAAGCCCGGCATCCAGGATGACAAGGGGCGCCTGATCTATATGCACAACGATGGCCTGTTCCTGGTCACGCCGCCGATCAACGGCGAGCCGGCGACTCCTGCCAACGGTGGCACTATCGGTTTTGCCATGTCGGGTCCTGAACAGGCCAATGCCTGGCACGCGGCCGGCGTTGCGGCGGGTGGCACCACTTGCGAAGATCCCCCAGGGGTTCGCGAAGGCGGTTTCGGCAAGCTTTACCTTGCCTACCTGCGCGATCCTGACGGCAACAAGCTCTGCGCGCTTCACCGCATGGGATGAGCGATCCGGTTGCCATCCGGCCTGACGGCACCCGGCGCGCAGGCTCGCGCGTCTGGGTGCCGGAGGTGCCGGTGGCGCTCGAATTCAATGGCCTGTCCTATGCGGTGATGATGGCGACCCCGCAGGACCTCGATGACTTCGCCACCGGCTTTGCCCTCAATGAGGGGCTGGCCGCAAATCCCGCCGAGATAACCGACATCGCCGTGGCCGAAGTCGACCACGGCTGGATCGTCCGCGCCGCGCTCACCGGCCTCGGTATCGACAAATTGACCGAGCGGGTCCGCAGCCGGGTCGCCGAATCGAGCTGCGGGCTGTGCGGGATCGAGAACCTGGCCGAGGTCGTCCGCGCCCTGCCCTCCGTTTCAGCGCACGAGGCCATCAAACCGGCCGCGATCTTCGCCGCGCTGGCCGAACTGCGCGATCACCAGCCGCTGGGACGCGAGACTG
>CALCQB010000256.1 GCA_937897535.1 uncultured Novosphingobium sp.
GTCGAGTAGTTGCCTTCGTAAGGGAAATACTTGCCGCGATCGAGCTCGAGGATCCAGCCGACGACGTTGTCGAGGAAGTAGCGGTCATGGGTGATCATCAGCACCGCGCCGGCGTATTCCTTGAGGTGGTTTTCAAGCCACTCGACCGATTCAGCGTCGAGGTGGTTGGTCGGTTCGTCGAGCAGCAGGATCGAAGGCTTCTGGATCAGCAGCCGGGTGAGCGCGATCCGGCGCTTTTCGCCGCCCGAGAGGTTGTCGACCGCCCAGTCGCCCGGCGGGCAACGCAGCGCTTCCATTGCGATTTCGAGCTGGTTGTCGAGCGTCCAGCCATCGACCGCGTCGATCTTGTCCTGCAGCTCGCTCATTTCCGCGCCGAGCGCGTCGAAGTCCGCGCCGTCTTCGCCCATCTCCATGCCGATCGCGTTGAACCGCTCGACCATGTCGGCGGTCGCGCGCGCGCCTTCCTTGACGTTTTCGAGCACGGTCTTGGTATTGTCGAGCTGGGGCTCCTGTTCGAGATAGCCGACCGTGATGTTCTCGCCCGGCCAGGCCTCACCGGTGTAGTCCTTGTCGATCCCGGCCATGATCTTGATCAGGGTCGATTTGCCCGCACCGTTGGGGCCGACGATGCCGATCTTGGCGCCCTGGTAGAATTGCAGGCTGATATTGCTCAGCACCGGCTTCTGCGCGCCGGGGAAAGTCTTGGTCATGTCCTTCATGACATAGGCGTACTGGGCGGCCATCGGGGGTCCTTCGGGTAGGCTGAACAGGGGTTTGGCGCGCCTCTACAGGGGCCGTGGCGCGGGGGCAAGCACGACGAGCCGGTCTTGCCAAGGACCGCGGCGGTGGATAGCCAGCGCCGATGCAAAACACATTCCGCGCCGCCGCGCTTTCCGCCTTGTTGCTGTCCAGTGCTGCCATTGCCCAGTCCCCGGATGCCACCGCCTGGCAAATCACCGCGGACCTCTCGACCGAAGTCGGGGCGCGCCCGGCCGGGTCCGAGGCCGAGGCCCGGGCGCGGGACTGGGCGGTTGAGCGGCTGACTGCGCTGGGGTTCAAGAACGTGCGGGTCGAGCCGTTCACCGTCACCGGCTTTATCCGTGGTGCCGAGACCGCGCAGCTGACAGCGCCCTATCCGCAGCAGTTGCACATTACTGCGCTGGGCTATTCGGTGCCGACACCAAAGGGCGGACTGAGGGCGGAGCTGGTCTATTTCCCCACGCTCGACGCGCTCAAGGCCGCACCGGAGGGTTCGCTCAAGGGCAAGGTCGCCTTCATCGACCACAGCTTTGTCGCGAGCCAGGACGGGTCCGGTTACGGCCCGTTCGGCAATGTCCGCCGCCAGGGCCCGGCGATCGCCGCGAGCAAGGGCGCCGCCGCCGCGGTGATCCGCTCGGCAGGAACCGACCTGCACCGCAATCCGCACACCGGGGCGACCAGCTTCGCCGATCCGGCCAAGGCGATCCCGGCCGGGGCGGTCTCGGTACCCGATGCGCTGCTGATCGCGCGGATCGCCAGAACCGGAAAGCCGATGACGATCCAGCTGGTGCTCGAAGGCCATCCGCAGAAGAATATGCCCTCGGGCAATGTCATCGCGGAACTGCCGGGCCGCGATCCGGCGCTGCCGCCGATTCTGCTGGCCTGCCATCTTGACAGCTGGGACCTGGGCACCGGGGTGATCGACGATGCGGCCGGCTGCGGGATCGTCACCGCCGCCGCGCTGCGCGCGCAGTCCAAGGGCCAACCGTTGCGCACGATCCGGGTGCTGTGGGCGGGGAGCGAGGAGATCGGCGTGTTCGGCGGCGCGGCCTATGCCCGCGCGCATGAGAAGGAACCGCACGCGCTGGCGATGGAAAGCGATTTCGGGGCCGACCGGGTCTGGCGGGTGAGGTTCAACCTCTCACTAGCGAACCAGCCGGTACGCGACCGGATCGCCGCCGCGCTCGCTCCGTTCGGGATCGTTCCCGGGGCGGACAAGGCCGGGGGCGGGGCCGATGTCGGCGCGATCATCGGGGTGCAGAAGCTGGCGGTGATCGACCTTGACCAGGACGGCACCCGCTATTTCGATCTCCACCACACCCCCGACGATACGCTCGACAAGGTCGATCCGGCCCAGCTCGAACAGAACGTCGCGGTTTGGACTGCAGTGCTGGAAATCGTGGCGAACGAGCCGGGGGCGATCGGCCCGGCGGAGTAACGCAGAATGCGCAAGATCTGACCCAAATTCCGACTATGCTGAGCTTGTCGAAGCACTGTCCTTTTCCTTCGTGCCTAACGCGCAACTGCCTGAAGAAAAAAGCAGTCCTTCGACAGGCTCAGGATAGACGGTGTTTGGGGGAATTGATTCATATTTATCAATCGCCGCTCCAGGCAAGTCGCGGTAGCCAACGCCATCGAGGTTCGCTGGCATTTGCAGGAACGGCAGGCGCAGCGCCGGATGGTTCAGGTCAGCGCGGCGACCTGTGCCAGCACCTCGCCAGCATGTTCCTTCCGGCAGATCAGCAGGTCGGGCATGTAGGTATCGGCCTGGTTGTAGACCAGCGGCGAGCCATCGATCCGGCTGACGTGCAGGCCATGGCCCAATGCCACCGCCGCCGGGGCGCAGCTGTCCCATTCGTACTGCCCGCCCGAGTGAAGATAGATGTCAGCCTGGCCGAGAACCACCGCCATCGCTTTGGCCCCGGCGCTGCCCATCGGGATCACTTCGGCATCGAGCGCGGCCGCAACCGCCATCGCCTCGGCGGCGGGGCGGGTCCGGCTGACTACCATCCGCAACCGTGCTGGCGCGGGTGGAACCGCTATCGGGGCATCGCTGCGCAGGACCTGGCCCTGTTCCGGCAAGGCAACCGCACCGATCACCGGAACGCCATCGATCGCCAGCGCGACATGCACCGCCCAATCACTGCGTTCCTCGCTGAACTCGCGGGTCCCGTCGAGCGGATCGACGATCCACACCCGGCTTTTGGCCAGCCGGGCCGGGTTGTCCTTTTCCTCCTCGGAGAGCAGCCCGTCGTCCGGGCGGGCCAGGCGCAGGGCCTCGCAGATCAAGGCATTGGCGGCCAAATCGCCTTCGACGCCGAGCGGCCGCCCGGTGATCCCTTCGACCAGCAAGCCCGCGCGGCGCTCCAGCAACAGTTCGCCCGCCGCACCGGCCAGTTCGGCCGCCAACTCGCCATCGGTCATATCACCGGCATCCAGGTCTCGATCCGGCCCCCGAGCACGAAATCGACGATCCGCTCGGCAGCCTGTTCAGGATTTTCCGTAGTGGTGTCGATCCGCAGTTCGGGGCTTGGCGGCGCTTCATAGGGGCTATCGATCCCGGTGAAGTTCTTGAGCTGGCCGGCCCGCGCCTTCTTGTAGAGTCCCTTGATGTCGCGGCGCTCGGCTTCGGCCAGCGGGGTATCGACGAAGATCTCGACGAATTCGCCCTTGGGCAGCATCGCGCGGACCATGTCGCGTTCGGCGGCAAACGGGCTGATGAACGCGGTCAACACGATCAGCCCGGCGTCGGTCATCAGCTTGGTCACTTCGCCGACCCGGCGGATGTTTTCGATCCGGTCGGCCTCGGTAAAGCCCAGGTCCTTGTTGAGCCCGTGGCGGACGTTGTCGCCATCGAGCAGGAAGGTATGGTGGCCAAGTGCGTGGAGCTTTTTCTCGACCAGGTTGGCGATGGTGCTCTTGCCCGAGCCCGACAGGCCGGTGAACCACAGCACTGCCGGCCGCTGATGCTTCAGCGCGGCGTGCGCGTCGCGGCTGACGTCGAGCGCCTGCCAATGGACATTCTGGGCCCTGCGCAGGCTGAAGTGCAGCATTCCGGCGGCGACCGTGGCGTTGGTCAGCTTGTCGATCAGGATGAAGCCACCCAGCGCGCGGTTTTCGGCATAGGGCTCGAAAACGATCGGCTTGTCGGTGGTCAGTTCGGCCACTCCGATCGCATTGAGTTCCAGCGTCTTGGCCGCGATGTGTTCCATCGTGTTGACGTTGACGGTGTATTTGGGCTGCTGGACCGCAACCGAAACGGTCTGCGCGCCAAGCTTGAGCCAATAGGCGCGGCCGACCCGCATCGGATCGTCGGCCATCCACACCAGCGTTGCTTCGAACTGGTCGGCGACCTGCGGCGGCGCATCGGCTGCGGCGATCACGTTGCCGCGCGAGCAGTCGATCTCGTCGGCGAGCGTCAGCGTGACCGACTGGCCCGCGACGGCCTCTTCCAGATCGCCATCCAGGGTCACGATCCGTTCAACCGTGCTGGTCTTGCCCGAAGGGAGCACCCGCACCTCGTCGCCCGGTTTGACCGAGCCCGCCGCAATCAGCCCCGCAAAGCCCCGGAAGTCGAGATTGGGGCGGTTGACCCACTGGACCGGCAAGCGCAGCGGCTGGTCGGCATCGCGCGAGGACAAGACCTCGACCGTCTCGAGCTGCTCGATCAAGGTCGGGCCCTGATACCACGGCGTCTTGGCCGAGAGCGCGGTGATGTTGTCGCCCTTGAAGCCCGAGATCGGCAGCGCGGTGAAGCTTTCGATGCCGATGCTGCGCGCGAATTCGGCATAGTCGGCCACGATCCGGTCGAAGGTCGCCTGATCGTAATCGACCAGGTCCATCTTGTTGACCGCCAGCACCAGGTTGCGGATCCCGATCAGGTGGCACAGGTACGAATGCCGCCGGGTCTGGACCAGCACGCCCTTGCGCGCGTCGATCAGGATCACCGCCAGATCGGCGGTGCTGGCTCCGGTCACCATGTTGCGGGTGTACTGTTCGTGGCCCGGGCAATCGGCGACGATGAACTTGCGCTTTTCGGTGTTGAAGAAGCGATAAGCCACGTCAATCGTTATGCCCTGTTCACGCTCGGCGGCAAGGCCATCGACCTCAGCGTCGAGTACCAGCTCGGCGGCGGGCAGAGCGAGCCGACGCTGGCGCGCCTCGTCACGGCGCTGGAGCAGGCCCAGGGCGGCATGATGAAGAGCTGGCCGGGCAGCACCGTGCAGGTCGGCTTCGTGCTGTTCGCGCGGGGAGAAGGCGCTTGGCGCAATTGGCCCGGCTGGCTGGAGTGGTACGACCGCAACCTGGTGGTGAGCGGCCTGAACCTGCTGGCACTGCGCTCGCCCTTTGCTGACCAGCCCTTGATGGTGCAGTTGGGTGAGGAGGTGCTGCTGCAGATCACCGAGCTCGGACAGTCACCGGGCAACTTCAAGTACGGCATGGGCGTCGACTCGAACGGCAACATGTGGGTCGGCAGCTTCTCGGGGCCGCATCACATGTACTTCTATGACGCGCAGGCGGCCAAGTGGGAGTGGGACGACGGCATCAACGAGGAGTACCCGGAGCTGGTGGCCCTCGTGATGGAGGCCTGGCCCAACCCGGACGAATTTTCCATCCACTGAAACGGGGGCGGCGACATTGATCGCCGCCCCCTTCCGGGGTAGTCTCCACCGCACAATTAAGCCCATCGAGGAGGAGAACCAGACCACGTCCAAGAGGTCAACGAACAATTCAATTAATCAGAAAATCAACAAGTAAATCAGGCTGGTGCTTGAAGAGACTTGGAACTAGCAGATCGGGTGGCCAG
>CALCQB010000257.1 GCA_937897535.1 uncultured Novosphingobium sp.
GAGATCATCAAGTGTGACTGGAGTTCAGACGTGTGCTCTTCCGATCTCGCCGCCTTGCCAGGCTGGCCGAGGCCCCGTTTGTCAAAGTCGAGGCGACCAAGTTCACCGAGGTCGGCTATGTCGGGCGCGACGTCGAACAGATCGCTCGCGACCTGGTCGAAGAGGCGATCCGGCTCGAAAAGGATCGCCGCCGCGAGGCGGTGCGCGAAGCGGCCGAGAAGGGCGCGATGGACAGGCTGCTCAAGGCGCTGGTCGGCGATGGTGCCTCCGAAGCGACCCGCGAATCGTTCCGCCAGCGGATCGAGCAGAAGGCGATGGACGACGTCGAGGTCGAGATCGAGGTCGAGGACAGCCCCGGCGGAGGGATGGACATCCCCGGCATGCCCGGCGGGATCGGGATGATCAACCTGTCCGAAATGATGAGCAAGGCGATGGGCAAGCAGCAGCTCAAGAAGCGCAAGCTCAAGGTGCCGGAAGCCTGGACCAAGCTGGTCGACGAGGAAGCCGAAAAGCGGATGGATCAGGACGATGTCGCCCGGGTCGCGCTGGCCAACGCCGAAACCAACGGGATCGTGTTCATCGACGAGATCGACAAGATCGCGGTCAGCGACGTGCGCGGCGGTTCGGTCAGCCGCGAGGGCGTCCAGCGCGATCTGCTGCCGCTGATCGAGGGCACCACGGTCGCCACCAAGTACGGCCCGATGAAGACCGACCACGTGCTGTTCATCGCCAGCGGCGCGTTCCACATCGCCAAGCCCAGCGACATGCTGCCCGAACTGCAGGGCCGCCTGCCGATCCGGGTCGAGCTTTCAGCGCTGAGCGAGGACGACTTCGTCCGGATCCTCAGCGAAACCAGGGCCAATCTGGTCGAGCAATACAAGGCGCTGCTCGGCACCGAGCAGGTCACGCTCGATTTTACCCCGGATGCGGTGCGCGAGGTCGCGCGGATCGCGGCGCAGGTCAACGAAGCGGTCGAGAACATCGGCGCGCGGCGGCTCCAGACGGTGATGGAGAAGCTGCTCGAGGAATTGAGCTTCGAGGCCGAAGACCGCACCGGAGACACGGTGCTGGTCGATCAGGGCTATGTCCGCGACCGGTTGGCCGGACTGGCCAAGGACACCGATCTGTCGAAATACATCTTGTAAAGCCGGGTTCGTTCACGCAATGTTCTGATCGACTCGAGCGGGAGGACTGGCGATGAAACTGTCCGGCGGATGCCATTGCGGCGCGGTGCGCTATTCGGTCGAGGGCGAGCCGCAACACGTTGCGCTGTGCCACTGCGCCGATTGCCGCAAGAGCGCCGGGGCGCCGATGGTTAGCTGGGCGGCTTTTGCCGAGGGCGATTTCACGCTCGAGCAGGGCGAACTGACGACGTTCAATTCATCGGGCAAGGCGATGCGCAGTTTTTGCCCCATATGCGGCACCGGGATCGCCTATCGCAACGAAGAGTATCTGCCCGGCATCGTCGATCTCCAGTCCGCGACGCTGGATGATCCGGGGGCATTGCCCGCTGGCGCGCATATTCAGGTGGCGGAGCGGATCGACTGGATGGAAACCGCGCACGAGCTGCCGGTGTTTCAGCGCTTTCCGGGGATGCCGGAAGGTTAAGGCGCCTCTCCAGCCCCCTCACCATTGGGGAGGGGCAGTGAGACTTGGCAGCTTGCTGCCTAGTCGCAGCGGGGTGGGCGCACTACGCCAGCGTTGATCCCCCACCCCAACCCCCCCCGCCGGGGAGGGGCTTTCAGTGCAGTCTACTCGTGTTATAGTTCCCGTCATGCAAACCCCCGAAGACCGCCCGATCTATCGTTTGCTGACCGGCAAGGACGACCGCGCCTTTTGTGAGCGTGTGTCCGAAGCGCTGGAGCAGGGCTGGCGGCTTTATGGTTCACCGACGCTGGCCTGGGATGTCGAGGCCAGCTGCATGAAGGCGGCGCAGGCGGTGGTCTGGCACGAAGCCGATGTGGTGAAGAACCAGGCTAGCTGATCCGCATCGCCGCAAGCCCGGCGCGGGCGCAGCGTTCGTCGGTGTCCTGGCTGGGAGCGCCGGCCACCGCAATTGCCCCGCCTGCAAATGGCACGCCGCCGCCAAAGCCGATCAGCGCCGGGTCGCTCGACAATTGCCGGGCCAGCTCAGGATCGCCCTTGGCCGCATCGCGCACCGCAGCGCTCGGCTTGCTGAACTTCAGCGCGGTCATCGCCTTGCGCCGGGCGAAATCGGCGAACATGGCGCTGGCCCCGTCGCCGGTCTGCCCTAGCTTGAGCCCGCCGCCTGAATCGAGCACCGCGACCGCGATCGGCACGCCCTTGCAGGCTTTCAGCGCCGCCGCCGCGCCGAGTTGCGCCTGGGCCAGGCTCGGCCCCGGCGCAGGCCTTGGCATCTGCGCGGCCAGCGGCATCGCAAGGGCCAGGGCGGCGAGGCTGATGATCCTGGGGTTCATATCATTCGCTCCTTGTTCAAGCCCGCATCGTTCCGCGCGGCATCCGGCGGGCGATCCAGTTCACGACCTGCGAGGCATGATCGTCGTCAAGCGCTACACCCAGCGCCGCCTTCTGCCCGGCCGCGTGGCTGAATACCACCGAGCCCCGCTTGCCGAAATCGCGCAGCGGGGAAACCAGCTGGTCGGGCTTCGCCGCGGTGTCCTCGTCACGGGGGAGACCAAAATCGTGGACATCCGTTAGTCGGTAGCGCCTTTCGCGGCGTAGTCCGAGCAGGCGCCAGCCATGAATCAGCTCGCCCCCGGCCACCTGAACCTCTTCCCGCGCCAGCAGGCTGGTCAAGGCATTGAGCAGCAGCGCCAGCGCGCCGAAAGCTATCGCGGCCAATCCAAGCCAGGTCATCCAGTCGAAGGCCTGTCGCGAACCGGCAGATAGTGGACAAGCCCGAGCAGAAATCCGCCCAGCGCCAGAACGACGACCTTCCATTTGCGCCGGATCGGCATGACCAGCCGCTCACCGCGATCGTCAAATTCGGTCCAGTACTGTGCCTTGGAAAAATCTGGACCGAGCAAGTTCATGAAAAACAGCGTAGGTTTGCCCGGTGCCGCGGTCAATCGCGCTGCGTCACTCCGCCGCCTGCGCTGCATCCTCCATCGCCTCGGCCTGGCGGGCCCACATTTCGGCGTAGAGCCCGCCCTTGCGCAGCAGCGCGGCGTGACTGCCGTGTTCGGCCAGCTGGCCTTCGTCCAGCACCAGGATCGTGTCGGCATCGGCGATGGTCGAAAGGCGGTGGGCGATGGTCAGCGAGGTGCGGCCTTCGGCGACGGCATGCAATGTGGCGAGGATTTCCTGCTCGGTCCGGGTGTCGAGCGCCGATGTAGCTTCATCGAGCAGCAGGATCGGCGGGTTCTTGACCAGGGTCCGGGCGATCGCGACGCGCTGCTTTTCCCCGCCGGACAGTTTCAGCCCGCGTTCGCCGACTTCGGTATCGAAGCCCTGTGGCAGCCGCTCGATCAGATCCCACAGCGCCGCGCCGCGGGTCGCCGCCTCGACCTCGTCCGGCCCGGCGCCATCGCGGCCGTAAGCGATGTTGTAGCCGATCGTGTCGTTGAACAGCACCGAATCCTGGGGGACGATCCCCAGCACCCGGCGCAGCGAGGCCTGGGTGACCCGGGCAATATCCTGCCCGTCGATCAGGATCCGGCCCGACCATGGGTCATAGAACCGGAACACCAGCCGGGCGATCGTGCTCTTGCCCGCGCCCGACGGACCGACCACCGCGACCTGGTGCCCGGCGGGAACCTCGAACGACAGACCCTTGAGGATCGTGCGGTCGGGCTCGTAGCCAAACACCACGTTGTCGAACACCAGGGTCGGGCGGCTGACCACCAGCGCGGGCGCACCGGGTGCGTCCTGCACTTCGATCTCGGTATCGATCAGGCGGAACATGTCGGCCATGTCGATCAGGCCCTGGCGGATCGTGCGATAGACCATCCCGAGCATGTCGAGCGGGCGGAACAGCTGGGCCAGATAAGTCTGGACGAACACCAGCTGGCCGGCGCTGTATTCGCCCCGGACCCAGCCGCGCACGGTCAGCGCCATGGCGACGGCCATCAGCAGGTTGGTGATCAGCGCCTGGGCGATGTTGAGCAGGCCAAGGCTGTTCTCGCTCTTCACCGCGGCCTTGGCATAGGCCTGGGTCGACTGGGCATAGCGCGCCTCTTCGCGCGCCTCGGCGCTGAAGTATTTGACCGTTTCGTAGTTGAGCAGCGAATCGACCGCGCGCGACAGCGCCTGGCCATCGAGCCGGTTCATCTGTTCGCGCAAAGTCGTGCGCCATTCGGTGATCGCGCGGGTGATCCAGATATAGGCAACCACCGCAACCGCGGTGCAGCCGACCAGCGGCCAGCCGAAATTGAGGTAGAACACCACCGCCACGCCCAGCAGCAGGATCACCGTCGGGGCGATGTTGAACAGCATGAAATAGAGCATCGTGTCGATGCTCTTGGTTCCGCGTTCGATCACCTTGGTCACCTCGCCGGTGCGCCGGGCGAGGTGGAACCGCAGCGACAGCCGGTGGAGCCGGTTGAAGACATGCTCTGCCAGTTGTGCGGTGGCCTGCTGGCCGACCCGCTCGAACACGATGTTGCGGAGGTTGTCGAACACCACCCCGCCGAGCCGCCCGGCGGCATAGGCCAGCACGAACAGCATCGCGAAGGTGATCACCCGCGGCCCGGTCACGTTCATCGCGTCGACCGCCCATTTCAGGAAGTAGGGCAGCGAAAACTGGGTCGCGGTGGACAGCAGGATCAGCGTGACCGCGCCGACGATCCGCCCGCGCAGGCCCCAGTCATCCTTCGGCCACAGATAGGGCAGGAACCGGCTCAGCGTTCCCCAGCCGTCATGACGGGCATTGCGCGACGGCGCAGCAGGGAAATCGGGTGGCATCGGCCCCATTTAGGCCGGTAACCGCGAAAAGGAAGGGCGCAGCCCTAGTTTAGCCGTGAGTTGAGATGATCCGAATAGCGCCCGGTATGATCAAACACCGAATCCGGCACGTCGAAATAGATCTTGCGGGTCGCAAAATCGATCGCGATCCGGTCCAGCTGGCGAAGGTCGCGCATCCCCAGGAACAGCGCCGGCTCCTTGTCGAGACCGAGCAGCGGGAAATGCGGCGAATCGGCATAGGCGATGAAGACATTCCCGAAGTTGATGTCGTCGATCTTGAGGTTCCGGGCGAGGCCGATGTCGGCGATGATCGTCTGTCCGGTGACCGAACGCAGTTCGGTGGTTCCGTTCATCCCGTGCCGCATCAGCTTGCGCTGCAGCGCGCGGTTGCCGATCGAGGTGTCGGACCCGGTATCGATCACCACCTGGACCTTGACCCCGTCGATCACGGCATCGGTCATGATCAGCTGGCCCGAGCGGCGCCGGGCAGTCACCACGATTTCATAGCCGCGGTTGCCGCCGAGGCTCTTGGCGTCGGCCACGGCCATGATTCCGCGCTTGAAATCGATCTGGACCCGCTGGCCCTGCAGGCTGTCGAGCCCGATGATCCCGTCGGCGCCGATGTTGCCCGCCTCGAGCAGTGGAGCGTTGAGGCCATAGAAGCTGCGCCGCCCGAGGTC
>CALCQB010000258.1 GCA_937897535.1 uncultured Novosphingobium sp.
GCCAACGCCCATACCGGCGGCTGGCAGCTCCCCGGCCCGTTCGAACAGCACCGCCTGCTGGTCCGCTGCGTCAATCCGGCGGTTCTGCCCAAGCAGGGCATGCTGGGGCCTTGGCGCGGCTAAGCCGATCTGGCATCGCAGGGCCGATGCCGTTCGAACCGCTGCCCGACCTTGCCACGCTAAGCCTCGCCGAGATCGCGGAGCTCAACGCCGCGCGCAAACTGCCGCCGGTCGAACAGTGGGACCCGCAAGTCAGCGGCGACAGCCGGATGGTGATCAAGGCCGACGGGCGCTGGTTTCACGATGGCGGCGAGATCAAGCGCCCGGCGATGGTAAGGGCCTTTGCCGGACTGCTGCGGCGCGATGATGCTGGCCAACACTGGCTGGTTACGCCGCATGAGAAGCAAGCGATTGCGGTTGAGGACGCCGCCTTCATCGCCACCGACGTCAGCCGCACCGGCGATGCCCTGGCCTTTCGCCTGAATACCGACGATGTCGTCCTGGCCGGTCCCGGACACCCATTGGTAACGCGCGGTGACGCCGATCTTCCGGCGATCTACCTGGCCGTCCGCCACGGCTCCGAGGCGCGGATCAACCGCAGTACCTGGCTGCAACTGGTCGAACTGGCCGAGGCAGATCTCACCGTGACCAGTCAGGGCGAGCGCTTTTCGCTGGTGCCGACATGCGACTGACCGAGCGGCTGCGGCGGCTGCATGACGAGGGGCACGCCGGCGATATCGAAGGTCTGCACCAGGATCACCGAGACCTGCCGGCCGACCTTCGCCCCGCCGCCGTGCTGGCCGCGATCACCGAACGCGAGCGGCCGGGGTTCCTGCTGATCCACCGACCTTCGAACATGCGTTCGCACCCCGGCCAGGTCGCCTTTCCCGGCGGCAAGGTCGATCCGGGCGAAACCGCGATCGAGGCAGCGCTGCGCGAGGCCAATGAGGAACTGGGGATCGACCCGGCGGACGTGACCGTGATCGGGGCCAGCGATGTCTATCGCACCGGCACCGGTTATTCGATCACCCCGGTGATCGCGGTGGTTCCGCCCGACCTCGAACTGCGCCCCAACCCGACCGAGGTGGCCAAATGGTTCGAAGCGCCGGTGGATTTCGTGTTCGATGCCGCCAACCATCAGCGCCAATCGGTGTTTTGGGACGGCAGCGAAAGGAGCTACATCGAGATCATGTGGCAGGAACACCGGGTCTGGGGGGTAACCGCGGCGATTATCGCCAACCTGGCCAAGCGGATCGCATGGTGATGCGGCTGCCGGATGCAGAATGGCTGAACCGCGCCGATCTGGCGGTGCTGATCAAGGCGCTTGGCAAGGGCCAGGCCCGTTATGTCGGCGGCGCGGTGCGCGATACGCTGCTGGGTCTGACGGTGAAGGACATCGACATCGCCACCCCGCTTGAACCGCACGAGGTGATGCGGCGGCTCAAGGCCCATGCGATCCAGGTGATCCCGACCAGGATCAACCACGGCACCGTCACGGCGCTGCTCAAGGGCGGACCGGTCGAGATCACCACGCTGCGCCATGACGTCTCGACCGACGGCCGCCGCGCCACGGTGGCATTCGCGCAGGACTGGCAGGACGATGCGGCACGACGCGATTTCACCATCAACGCGCTTTACGCCGATCCGGACACACTTGAGGTGTTCGACTGGTTCGGCGGCTGGCAGGACTTGCAGGACCGCCGCCTGCGGTTCATCGGCGATGCCCGCGAACGGATCCGCGAAGACCACTTGCGGATCCTGCGTTATTTCCGGTTTCAGGCGAGATTTGGATCACAACCGGCTGATGTAGAAGCGGAAAACTCTTGCTCTGAACTCGCCGCAACCTTGAAGGGCCTGTCGCGCGAGCGGGTTGGAATGGAGATGATCAACCTGCTCGGCCTGCCCGATCCCGCGCCGACTGTCGCGCGGATGGCGGAACTCTGCGTGCTGCAAGTGGTGGTCCCCGAAGCTGACGTGGCGGCACTAGCGGCGCTGGTGGCGGAGGAAGCGCGGCAAGCCGTAGCGCCCGACGCCTTGCGGCGGTTAGCGGCGCTGCTTCCGCCCGATGTATCGCTCGCCGAGGGAGTCGCCAGCCGGTTTCGGCTGTCAGGCGCGCAGAAAAAGCGGCTGGCACTGGCGGCAGGGCGTAATGAGCTGACGGACAACCCGCGGGCCTTGGCCTATCGCCTAGGCCGCCCCGCCGCGCTCGACCGCCTGCTGCTGACCGGCGAAAGCATCGCACCGCTAAATAACTGGGACATCCCCAGCTTCCCGCTCAAAGGCGGCGAGATCGTCGCACGCGGGGTCAAGGCCGGGCCAGACGTAGCGCGGATCATGAAGGCGGTGGAAGCGCGCTGGATCGCGGCCGGGTTCGACAACGCGGCAATCCCGACCTTGCTCGAAGGGGCCTTGGACTAGAACTTGTTGTCGCGCGGAAAACCGGTCGGCGGCATCCGTCCGGCCGCCCCGCGCGCAACTTTCCACATCCGCATGTCGGCCTCGGTCCGGGTCCGGCCGCTGTCGCCGCCCATCTTCCAGCTCAGGCCATCGTCCAGCTTCAAGGTCGTCGCATCGGCCAGCCCGCCATCGCGGTAGCGCTGCAGCGTCACCCCCTGGCCCTTGGCCAGCACCGGCAGTTCTTCGAGGCTGAACAGCACCAGCTTGCGGTTGTCGCCGACCACCGCAATGTGATCGTGTTCGGGCGGAATTTCGCGGACGACGGCGAGCTTGACCCCCGGCTTGGTGGTCATCACGCCGCGGCCCTTGCGGGTTTCGGCGAGCAGTTCGTCGGCCTCGGCAGCGAACCCGCGCCCGGCATTGCTGGCCAGCAGCAATTGCGCCTTGGGGCGGTAGACCAGCAGCGCGACGATCTCGGCCCCGGCATCGATATCGAGCATCGTCCGGATCGGTTCGCCAAACCCGCGTGCAGAAGGCAGCTTGTCCGCGCCCAGCGTGTAGAACCGACCGTTGTCGGCCGCGATCAGCAGCTTGTCGGTGGTCTGGGCGTGAAGCGCATAGGCCGGCCCGTCGCCTTCCTTGAACTTGAAATCCTTGTCGAGCGGCTCGTGGCCGGAGGCGCCCCGGACCCAGCCCTTGGCCGAGAGGATCACCGTCACCGGTGCCTTCTCGATCATCGCGTCCATGCTGAATTCGACCGTCGGCGCGGCCTCGGCAATGGTGGTGCGGCGGCGGCCGAGCAGCGTGTCCTCGCCGTAATCCTTGCGCAGATTGGTCAGATCGCGCTTGAGCCGGGTGCGCTGGCGGGCCGGGCTGTCGAGCAGCTTCTCCAGCTCGTCCTTCTCCGCCAGCAAGGCATCGCGCTCGCGTCGCAGCTCCATTTCTTCAAGCTTGCGCAAGCTGCGCAGCCGCATGTTGAGGATTGCCTCGGCCTGGCGGTCGGTCAGCTCGAACTCGGCCATCATCAGCACCTTGGGTTCGTCCTCGGTCCGGATGATCTCGATGATCCGGTCGAGGTTGAGGTAGGCGATGATGTAGCCGCCGAGCAGCTCGAGCCGGTCGGCGATCTTGTTCAGCCGGTGCTGGGTGCGGCGCAGCAGAATGTCGATCTGGGCGATCACCCATTGCTGCAGGAGTAGCTTGATCCCGAGCACGCCCGGCGTCCGGTGCGCGTCGAGCACGTTGAGGTTGAGGTTGAACCGGGTTTCGAGGTCGGTCAGCTTGAACAGCGACTCTTTCAGCAGTTCGGGATCGACGTTGCGGCTCTTCGGCACGAACACCAGCCGGATCGCCTCGTCGCTTTCGTCGCGGATGTCCTCGAGGATCGGCAGCTTCTTGTCGGCAATCAGCTGGGCAACCTGTTCGATCAGCTTGCCCTTCTGGAGCTGATAGGGGATCTCGGTCATCACCAGCTGCCATTGCCCGCCCGGCAGCTTTTCGATTCCCGTCTCTTCCCACGCTCCATCGGGATTGCGCCCGGTCGAGAACCGCCCGCGCACCCGCATCGCGCCCTTGCCGGTCTCATAGGCCGCGCTGATCGTCGCGGCACTTTCCACCACCACCCCGCCAGTCGCGAAGTCAGGCCCGCGGAAATGCTGCATCAGTTCGGCGTGTTCGACATGCGGGTTGTCGATCAGCAGCAGCGTTGCGTCGATGATCTCGGCCACGTTGTGGCTCGGAATGTTGGTCGCCATGCCGACCGCGATCCCGCTCGAGCCGTTGGCCAGCAGGTTGGGGAAGATCCCGGGGAAGATCTCGGGCTCTTCCTCCTCGCCGTTGTAGGTCGGGATGAAGGTCACCGTGCCTTCGTCGAGCCCCGCCATCAGCTGGATCGCGGTCTTGGTCAGGCGGGCTTCGGTATAGCGATAGGCGGCGGCGTTATCGCCGTCGATATTGCCGAAGTTGCCCTGCCCCTCGACCAGCGGATAGCGCAG
>CALCQB010000259.1 GCA_937897535.1 uncultured Novosphingobium sp.
GAGGGCGATCTGGTGATCCCCGCGCAGATGGCGACCCCCGATGCGATCAACTTCATGGCCACTTACGGGCGCGGCCTGATCTGCCTGACCCTGACCCGCGAGCGGACCGAAGCCCTCGGCCTAGAACTGATGAGCCGCAACAACGGCACCCGCCACGAAACCGCCTTCACCGTCTCGATCGAGGCGCGCGAGGGGGTAACCACCGGAATCTCGGCCGGCGACCGCGCGCGCACCGTCGCGGTAGCGATCGACGCCGGCAAGGGCCGCGACGACATCGTCACCCCCGGCCACGTCTTTCCGCTGATCGCCCGCGACGGCGGAGTCTTGGTCCGGGCCGGGCACACCGAAGCGTCGGTCGACATTTCCCGCCTGGCCGGACTCAATCCGGCGGGCGTGATCTGCGAGATCATGAACGAAGACGGCACGATGGCCCGGATGGATGATCTGACACCGTTTGCGCGCCGCCACGGCCTGAAGATGGGCACGATCCGCGACCTGATCGAATACCGGCGCAAGAACGACCACCTGGTCGAGCGGATCAGCGAAGTGCCGTTCACCTCGGACTACGGCGGCGACTGGAAGCTGCTGACCTACCGCAACAGGGTCGACGGCACCGACAGCTTCGTGCTGCAGAAGGGCTACCTCAACCCGGCCGAACCGACGCTAGCCCGGGTCCATACCATTTCGATCCTCGACGACATGCTGGGTCAGCCCGGCCCCAAGAAACGCAGCCTGCAACGCGCCATGGCCGAGATCGGCCGCGAAGGGACCGGAGTGATCGTCCTGCTGATCCGTCCGACCGAGGGCGGCGCAGTGGCCGGCGGCGGTCCCGCCGCCGACATGGACCTTCGGGCCTATGGCATCGGCGCGCAGATCCTCGCCGATCTGGGCGTCCACGAACTGATCCTGCTGTCCAATTCCCACCGCAACATCGTCGCGATCGAAGGCTATGGCCTCAACATCGTCGGCGAGCGCGCCATTCCAGCGGAGTAACCCCATGGCCCGGTTCCTGATTGTCGAAGCGCGCTTCTATGACCACCTCAACGATATGCTGGTCGCTGGCGCGCGCGCTGCGCTCAAGGCGGCCGGGCACCAAGTCGAGGTGATCACCGTCCCTGGCGCGCTGGAGATTCCCGGGGCGATCGCGCTCGCCGACCAGTCGGGTGAATACGACGGCTATGTCGGCATCGGCGTCGTGATCCGCGGCGAAACCTATCACTTCGAGATCGTCGCCGGCGAAAGCGCGCGCGGGATCATGGCGCTGACGATGGACGGAATCGCCATCGGCAATGGCATCCTGACCGTCGAGGACGAGGCCCAGGCGCTGGTCCGGGCCGATCCGAAGCAGAAGGACAAGGGCGGCGAAGCGGCCAAGGCCGCGATGGCCCTGCTTGCGCTGCGCGAAAAGTTCGGCGCCTGACAACCCGATCAGGCGATTGCGCAACCGTGGCAGGCCGCTAGGCTGACCGGCCAAGGAGATTCCCATGCGCGCCACCCAAGCCTTCATCGAACAGACCGGCGGCCCCGAGGTGATCCAGTGGCGCGAGGTTGAATTGCCCGCGCCCGGCCCCGGCGAAGTGCTGATCCGCCACGAAGCCGTCGGGCTGAACTTCATCGACACCTATTTCCGCACCGGCCTCTATCCAGCCCCGCTTCCCGCTGGCCTCGGGATGGAAGCGGCCGGCGTGGTCGAAGCTGTCAGTGAAGGTGTGACCGAACTTCGCCGCGGGTCGCGGGTCGGCTATTTCGGCAGCGGCCTGGGGGCCTATGCCAGCGCCCGGATCATGCTCGCCAAGGACGTCATCCCGGTCCCCGAGGGGGTCGAACTCGGCACCGCCGCCGCGATCCTGCTCAAGGGTGCGACGACCGAATTTCTGGCCGAGCGCTGTGCCCCGGTCGCCGTCGGAGCTTGGGCGATGGTTCCGGCTGCGGCGGGCGGCGTCGGCGATCTGCTGGTCCAGTGGCTCACCGCGCGCGGGGTCCGGGTGATCGCGACGGTCGGCGATGAGGCCAAGTTTGCCAAGGCACGCGCCGCCGGGGCCGAACTGGTTCTGCTCTCGGGCGCGCCGGATCTGGTCGAACAGGTCCGCGCCGCGACGGATGGGCTTGGCGTGAAGGTGGTCTATGACGGGGTCGGCGCGGCTACGTGGCAGAGTTCACTTGGATGCCTCGCCAAACGCGGGACGCTGGCCAGTTTTGGCAATGCCAGCGGTCCGGTCACCGGGGTCAATCTGGGCGTGCTGGCCAGCCATGGGTCGCTGTTCGTGACCCGCCCGACGCTGTTCGACTATTACCGGGATCGCGCCGAAGCGGGACCGGCCGTTGCAAAACTGTGGGAGATGGTCGGCAGCGGCAAGCTCAAGATCACCATCGGCCAGACCTATGCCCTGACCGACGCGGCCCAGGCCCACCGCGATCTCGAGGCCCGGCGGACCACCGGATCGACCCTGCTGCTGCCGTGAGCGCGCTGCCCCGGATCGAACTGATCGGCCTGCCGAGCGACAGCAATTCCTCGTTCGAGCGCGGGCCTGCAGCGGCCCCCGCCGCGATCCGCGCGGCGCTGTGGTCCGATCGCGGCAACCTCGCCTGCGAGGATGGACAGGAAATCGGGATCGACTTCGAACTGGCCGATCGCGGCGATCTGCTCTTGACCGAGACCGCTTCGGACGATGCCATAATCGCCAGTGCGGTGGCGGCTTGTATCCGCTCAGGCGCGGTCCCGTTGGCGCTGGGCGGCGACCACGCGATGAGCCACCCGGTGGTGCGCGGGGTCCATGCCGTCCACGGACCGGTCACGATCCTGCATTTCGACGCCCACCCCGATCTCTACGCCGATTTCGGCGGCAACCCGCGCAGCCATGCTTCCCCGTTCGCGCGGATCATGGAGGGCGGGCTGGCCAAGCGGCTGGTCCAGGTCGGCATCCGCACGCTCAACCGCCACTGCCGCGCGCAGGCCGAACGGTTCGGGGTGGAGATCGTACCGATGGCCGACTTCGCAGCAGGCATGGTGCCCGTGCTCGAAGGCCCGCTCTACATCAGCATCGACCTCGACGGGATCGACCCCGCCGAAGCGCCCGGCGTTTCGCATCCCGAACCGGGCGGGCTGACCCTGCGCGAGGTGCTGGCGGTCCTGCGCCGCCAGACCGCCGTGGTGGTCGGGGCCGATATCGTCGAATACAATCCGCGCTTCGACCAGCACGCGCGCACCGCGATCCTTGCCGCGAAACTGGTCCGCGAACTGGCGGCGCTGATCGTGCGGAACCGGGGTTAGGACTGGGGCCGCGCGAACCAGATGATATGGCGGGGACCTTTGCCCTTGCCGTCCTTGCCGATCCGGGCGCGCACTTCGACTTCCTCGACGTCAAAGCCCATGTCCTTGAGCCGCCGGACGAACTTGAAATCCTGCGCCGCCGACCAGACTGCCAGCACGCCGTCCGGTTGAAGCGCACGGCGGATATTGTGAAGCCCGGCCTTGGAGTAGATCCGGTTGTTCTCCGGCCGGACCAGCCCATCGGGACCGTTGTCGACATCGAGCAGGATCGCGTCGAACGGCTCGGGCGCCAGCAGCATCGCCTCCGCTACGTCGTCCATCCGCAGCGTAACGCGTGGATCGTCGAGGCAACCTTCAGCCACTGCAGCCATCGGTCCGCGGGCCCATTCGATGATCTCGGGCACCAGTTCCGCAACGGTGCAATGCCCTTTGGGTCCCAGCGCGGCGAGCGCCTTGCGCAGGGTAAAGCCCATGCCATAGCCGCCAATCAACAGCCGCGCTTCGTCAGGCCGCTTGAGCCGGTCGAGCGTCATGGTCGCCAGCGATTCTTCCGAATGGCGCAACCGGGTGCTCATCAGCTCGTTGTGGCCCAGCACGATCATGAAATCGCGGCCGTGGGCGAACAGTTTGAGCTCCTCCCCGCCAGGGACCTGCGCACTGCCGAGAAGTTCGCGGGCGATCATGCGGCCTCCGCTACGCCTGCCCAAAACCCGACCAGCCTGAGCTTGTCGAAGGGCTGTCCTTGTTCTTGAGGCCACGCAAAACGGCACATAGAAAAGGACAGTGCTTCGACAAGCTCAGCATGGACGGGGTTTGGTATCAAACCTGCCATCACGCCGCGCGCTGGGCGCGATCGACCGCTTCCTGGTTGAGCATGTCGGCCAGCAGGAACGCCAGCTCGATCGACTGCGCGGCGTTGAGCCGCGGGTCGCAGTGGGTGTGATAGCGATCCGCCAGCGCGGAATCGCTGATCGCCACCGCCCCCCCGACGCATTCCGTCACGTCCTGGCCGGTCATCTCGATATGGATGCCCCCGGCGTGAGTGCCTTCGGCGCGGTGGACCGCGAAGAACCCGCGCACCTCGTTGAGGATCCGGTCGAACGGCCGGGTCTTGTAACCGCT
>CALCQB010000260.1 GCA_937897535.1 uncultured Novosphingobium sp.
CCGATCTACAGCATTTCGGCTGGCGGGGTGCACCTGCGACAGGGCTATTCTAGCACGCCGATCTGTTCGCCGACCCGTACCGCGCTGCTGACCGGGCGCTATGCCCAGCGGCTGGCGGTCGGACTGGAAGAGCCGATTGGACCATCTGTACCCAAGGGCACCGGCGTGCCGCTCGACATGCCGACCCTGCCCGGGGTGTTCAAGGCGCGCGGCTATCGCACCGCGCTGGTCGGAAAATGGCACCTCGGCGATCCGCCCGAGCACAGCCCGCTGAAGCATGGTTATGACAGCTTCCTGGGCATCATCGAGGGCGGGGCGGACTATTTCCTTCACAAGCTGACCATGGGCGGCAAGCCAACCGGTACCGGGCTGGTCGCGGATGAGAAGGTGATCGAACGACCGGGCTATCTGACCGACATCTTCGGCGACGAAGCCGTCCGGCTGATCGAGCAGGGCGGCGACCAACCGTTGTTCCTCAGCCTCCATTTCACCGCGCCGCACTGGCCATGGGAAGGGCGTGGCGATGCCGAACTGGCCAAAGCCACGCAGAACTCGTTCCACTATGACGGCGGCAATCTCGCCAAGTTCCGCGAGATGACCGAGATCATGGACGCAAACGTCGCCAAGGTGCTGGCCGCGCTGGGGAAGGCCGGGATGGCCGACAACACCATCGTGGTCTTCACCAGCGACAATGGCGGCGAGCGGTTTTCTGATACCTGGCCGTTTGTCGGCCACAAGGGTGAAGTGCTCGAAGGGGGTATCCGGGTGCCCTTGCTGGTCAGCTGGCCGGGCAGGATCGCCAAGGGCAGCAAGTCTGACCAGGTCATGGCCTCGATGGATTTCCTGCCAACGCTGCTGGCCATGGCGGGCGGCGATCCGGCGGGGGCGGGGCGGTTCGACGGAGTGGACCTCTCGGCCCAGCTGCTCGGCAAAGCCGCGCCTGTCGAGCGGACAATCTACTGGCGGATCAAGGCCGATAACCAGTCGGCCGTGCGCCAAGGCGACTGGAAATATTTGAAGATCGCCAACAAGGAAGCGCTGTTCAATCTTGCCAGCGACGAACGCGAGCAAGCCAACTTTGCCAACGCCGAGCCGCAAAAGCTGGCCGAATTGCGACTGCTGTGGGACCGCTGGAATGGCGAGATGCTGCCCTATCCGCTCGGCAGCTTCTCGCAGAGCAATCGCACCAGTTACAGCGACCGCTACTGAAAGGATTAGCCGTGCGCATCGTCATCACCGGGGCTGGGGGCTTTGTCGGCCGTGAGATTGCCAGCCGCCTGCTCGAACGGGGCGACCAGGTGGTCGGCATGGATACGGCTGCCGGGGGAATTCCCGTCGGTGCCGAGGTTATCGCCGGCGATCTTGCCGATTACAGTGTGCGGGCAAAGGCATTGGCCGGCGGGATCGACGCACTGATCCACCTCGCCACGGTGCCGGGCGGCGCGGCCGAGGCCGATCCGGCCGCCAGCCGCCGGATCAATATCGACGCGATGTACGATCTGCTGCTTGAGGCGAGCGCGGCCAATCCTGGCCTCCGGGTGGTCTATGCCAGCTCGATTGCGGTGCTGGGCGATCCGCTGCCCGCGCTGGTCGACGATGCCACGCCGCTCAGTCCGAAGATGATCTACGGCGGGCACAAGGCGATGATGGAACACGCGGTGGCGATGTTCTCCAATCGCGGCGCGATCGACGGGGTGACCGTGCGCCTGCCTGGGATCCTCGCCCGGCCCAAGGGGCCAAGCGGGATGAAGAGCGCCTTCATGTCCAACCTGTTCCACGCCTTGAAGGCGGGCGAGCCGTTCACCTGTCCGGTCTCGGCGGAGGGCACGATCTGGGCCCAGTCGGTGGCGCGCTGCGCGGACAATTTCCTGCATGCGCTGGCGCTCGATACCGCACTGTTGCCGCCGACCCGGGCGGTCACCCTGCCGGCCCAGCGGATCGCGATGGGGGCATTGGCGGCAGAGGTCGCGGCGCAGTGCGGCGTTTCGGTCGATCTGGTCAGCTATGCCCCCGATGCCGCGCTCGAAGCTGCCTTCGCGGCCAACCCGCCGCTCGCCACGCCCGCCGCCGAGCATGCGGGGTTTGCCCATGACGGTGATCTTGCTACACTGGTCGCCAGCGCCCTTGCGA
Organism: uncultured Novosphingobium sp.; assembly: GCA_937897535.1. Classification (GTDB taxonomy): domain Bacteria; phylum Pseudomonadota; class Alphaproteobacteria; order Sphingomonadales; family Sphingomonadaceae; genus Novosphingobium. Next base: position 2,131 of record CALCQB010000260.1, read on the forward strand.
CATTGCAATAGCCGGGGGCCGGGGAGATGGCGATGCGGTTCGGAAGGCTGGACCTTAACCTGCTGGTCGCGCTGGATGCGCTGCTGACCGAAAAGAGCGTGTCGCTCGCCGCGGACCGGCTGTGCCTGTCGCAATCGGCGACATCGTCGGCACTCGGCCGCCTGCGCGAATATTTCGGTGACGAGCTGCTGGTGGTCAAGGGCCGCCACATGATCCTGACCGCGCGGGCCGAGGAACTGATCGAGCCGGTCCGTTCGGTGCTCGAACAGGTCCGCACCACCATTGCGATCGCCCCGGCGTTCGATCCCGAAACCGCCGACCGCCAGATCCGGATCATGGCTTCGGACTATACCACGCAGGTGCTGCTGGCCGAAACGATTGCCCAGCTTGAGCGTGATGCGCCCAACATGCGATTCGAAATCCAGCCGATGAGCACCAACCCGATCGAGGCGGTCGAGCGCGGGTTCATCGACTTGCTGATCACGATCGACTTTGCCGTATCGGCCGATCACCCCAGCCAGTTCCTGTTCGAGGATGACTATGTCGTGGTCGGCGATGCCGGCAATCCGGCGCTGAAGGGTGAAATGACGCGCGAGCGCTATTTCGAGCTTGGCCACGTCACCGCCCGGTTCGGCCGCGCGCAGATGCCGGCCTTCGAGGAATGGTTCACCCGGCGGCAAAAGCAGCAGCGCCGGATCGAGGTGGTCGCCCCAAGCTTCCTCTCATTGCCGGGCCTGGTGCTCGGCACCAACCGGATCGTCACCATGCATCGGCGCTTGGCTGAACAGGTGGTCCAGACCTTCCCGCTGGTGATGCGCGAGCTGCCGTTCGCGATCCCGCCGATCCGCGAAGTGGTGCAGTGGCATATCACCAACAATAATGACCGCGCGATCCGCTGGGTGATGGAGCGGCTTGAAGCGGTAGCCCAGAACCGGGTTCAGCCGCTGAGCAATGTGGTGTCGATCGAGGCGGCGGAGGAAGCGGTCCGCGATCAGATCGCGGTCCATTGGCAAAGCGATACCGGCTCGCGCTAGGCCAGGTCGAAACTATCCCGTGCGGATTCGATTGCGGCACTGTTTGCTTTCACCCAATCGATCATGCCGCGCGCCTGCTGGTGCAGCGATCCGCCCAGCGGGGTCAGCCGGTACGAGACCCTTGGCGGAACATCGCCGGAAACGGTGCGGGAAACGAACCCGTCGCGTTCCAGCGCCCGCAGCTTCAGCGTCAGCACCCGCTGCGAAATCGCCTGCTCGGCCGAAAGCGTCGCCAGCACCCGCCTGAGTTCGGCGTGGCGCGCTTCGCCGGTGGCCAGCACCAGCAGGATCAGCGTGGTCCAGCGATCGCCGAGCAGCGCCATGACCGAGCGGACCGGCGCTTCGCGGTCGGTGCCGTGCGCGGCCATCTCTGCCGCCAGTGCTTTCAGTGCCTCGTGCATTCCGCCCCTGCCAAAGGCACAAAAAAGTGCCGTCTTCCCTGTCGCTCGAGCTAGTCTAGAACCCTGAACAACGAAGGCAAGAACGGGAGAGCGGCATGACGACCGATGCAATCCGGATGGACGGGAAAGTCGCGGTGATCACCGGCGGGGCGGGCGGGATCGGCTTTGCCACCGCGCAGCTGATGAGCGCGCGCGGAGCCCATGTGGTTCTGGCCGACATCGCGGTCGAGCGGGCTAAGGAGCTGGCGGCGAGCCTGCCCGATGCGATCGGTCTGATGCTCGATCTGGGCGATGAAGCTTCAGTCGAGGCGATGATCGCCGCGGCGCACGCCCACTTCGGCCGGATCGACGTGCTGCACAACAACGCCGCGCTGCTCGGGCCGGAGATCGCGCAGAACGATGCCGATATCGAAACTATGGACACCATCCTGTGGGACCGGACTTACCAGGTCAACGTTCGCGGCACCATGATCGCCTGCCGCGCTGCGCTGCCGCATCTCAAGTCGAGCCGCGGCAACATCATCAACACCGTCAGCAACCTGGCGTTGCAGGGGCACCTGATTCAGGCCGCCTATGCCAGCAGCAAGGCCGCGATCATCCAGCTGACCCGCTCGATCGCCGCCAGCCATGGGGTCCACGGGGTGCGCTGCAACGCGGTCGCCCCCGGCATGACCATGACCCCGGCCTTGCGCGAAGCGTTTCCGCCGACCTTGCGCAAGGCGGTCGAGGCCGAAACCCTGCGCGACCAGCTCGGCGATCCCGAAGACATAGCCGAGGCGGTCGCGTTCCTCGCCAGCGACGCGGCCCGCAACATCACCGGTCAGGTCCTGGTCAGCGATGGTGGCTGCGCCAGCCACGTCCCGGGCATTGCGGGTTTCCGCGCCTTTTTTGATGGCGAATGACGCGAGCTTGTCTCCCTTCCCCAGTGGGGAAGGGCTGGGGATGGGGGTTCGACGCCCGCCTGGAACCCCCACCCCAACCCCTCCCCACCGGGGAGGGGCCATTGCTGTCCCGAGGTTTGGAGAGTTCAAATGAGCCAATACGACATCGTCGTGATGGGCGCGGGCCACAACGGCCTGACCGCCGCCGCCTACATGGCCAAGGCCGGCAAGAAGGTGCTCGTGCTGGAGCGCAAGCCGCATTACGGCGGCGGGGTTTCGACCCGCGAGCTGCTCCATCCCGGGTTCTGGCACGACGAGCACTCCAACGTGCACATCATGATCCAGGGCAACCCGATGCTGCGCGAGGACGAGCTGGGGCTGCTCTCGAAGTTCGGGCTCGAATACATCTACCCCGATCTGGTCCACGTCTCGATCTGGGAGGATGGCACCGTCATCCGCAGCTACAAGGACCTCGACCGGACGGTTGAGGAACTGGTCCGGGTCGTCGGCCAGAAGGACGCCGAGGCGTACCGCAAGTTCGTCGGCATGAGCCAGACCGCGCTGCCGATGCTGATGTCGGGCATGTATGCCCCGCCGTTCCCCTTGGGCGCGTTCGTCGCGATGATGGACCAGAGCGACGAGGGCCGGTTCCTGCTCGACCTGATGCAGCGCACCGCGCTCGATATCGTCGATGCCTATTTCGACAGCGAACTGCTCAAGCTCCACATCGTCCGGATGGTGACCGAAAACCTGCAGATGCCCGACGAACTGGGGACGGGGATGGGCGCGTTTGTGATGCCGGGAATCGTCCATACCTTCGGCTGCTCGATGCCGAAGGGCGGGTCGGGGCAGTTGTCCCACGCCTTGGTCCGGGCGATCGAGCATTTCGGCGGTGAAGTGCGCTGCAATGCCGAAGTGGCGCGCGTGCTGGTTTCCGGTGGCAAGGCGGTCGGGCTCGAACTGACCGACGGCGAAACCTTCATGGCGAAGGATGGCGTGATCGCCGCGATCCACCCGCATGTACTGCGCAAGTTCGTCGCCGAGGCGCCCGAACCGGTGCTTGAGCGGGCCGAACGGGTTACCCAGTCGACCTTCTCGATCAACCTGACCCACCTGACGCTGAAAGAGCGGTTGCGGCTCAAGGTCGGCAACGATTGCAACGCGATGATGACCGAGCTGATGGACTTCTACTCGGTCCGCGAGATGTGCCTCGAATATGACAAGCTGCGCCGCGGCGAGGTCAGCCACCGGCTGATCGCGGGCGGCGACAACACCATCTTCGATCCGAGCCGCGCGCCCGCCGGGGCCGGGGTGTTCTATGGCGTCAACTTCGCGCCTTACGATCTCTACCCCGATGGCCCCGGATCGTGGGACGCCCGCAAGGACGAAGTCGCCGACAAGGCGCTCGCCCAATACCGCAAGTTCTATGCGAACCTGACCGATGACAATATCACCGGGCGACTGATCCGCTCACCGGTCGATCACGAACGCGATAGCCCGGCCAGCTTTGTGCGCGGCGACATCCACGGCTGCGCGCCGTTCTTCTACCAGTCGGCCGGGCACCGCCCGACGCCCGACCTTGGCAGTCTGCGGGTGCCGGAGATCGAGGGGCTCTACCTGGTCGGGCCGTTCATGCATCCTGGCGGCGGAGTGTTTGGGGCCGGGCGGGCAACCGCGATCCAGATGATGGACGACGAAGGCATCGACTACGACAAGGTCTGCGGGAGGGCCGTGTAATGGCGAAGGCAAAGATTCCGGTCGCGACGATCCTCGACGCCAACGACAAGGAACTGATGGCGATCCGCAAGATCGCGGGGGAGGACGGCAACCTGGTGATCCGCGGCAAAATCTTCGGGGCC
>CALCQB010000261.1 GCA_937897535.1 uncultured Novosphingobium sp.
ACCACCGGAATGCGGACCACATCCGGGATCATCAGGAAGAACGGATCCTTGATCAACAAGGCGGCCTGATCGGGCGTGGTCGACAGCACCATCGCGCCCTGCCCCATATAGTTGAGCATCAGCGCGGGCAGGACGAAGGTCATCCAGCTCACCCCGATCGGCTTGCGCCCGAAATGGCCCATGTCGGCATAAAGCGCCTCGGCCCCGGTTACCGCCAGCACGACGCTGCCCATTGCGATGAACGCGCGGAACCCGTCGGTCATGAAGAACTTGAGCGCGTTGACCGGATTGAGCGTCTCGAGGATGATGTGCGGCATCGCGATCAGATGCAGCAGCCCCAGCGCCGCCAGGGTCAGGAAATAGACCACCATGATCGGCCCGAACAGCTTGCCGACCTTCTCGGTCCCGCGCGCCTGGATCGCGAACAGGGCGAACAGGATGGCGACCGCGAGCGGGACGATCCATCTGCTGAAGCCGGGATGGACATATTGCAGACCCTCAGTCGCCGAGAGCACCGACATCGCCGGAGTTATCATCGAATCGCCGTAAAACAGCGCTGTAGCGAACACGCCGAGCAGCACGAACGGCGCGGTCCACTTGGCGTTTTCCGACTTGCGGTTGATCAGTGCCAGCAGCGCCAGGCTGCCGCCCTCACCCTTGTTGTCGGCCTTCATGATGGTGAGGACGTATTTGAACGTCACCACGATCATCATCGACCAGAACACCAGGCTCAGCACACCATAGATGTGGACCGGATCGACATGGATCCCCGGTGCGCCGTGGTGCGAGGCAAAGGTTTCGCGAAAGGCGTAGAGCGGGCTGGTGCCGATATCGCCGAACACCACCCCGACCGCGCCGATCGCCAGCGCGATCAGCCCGCCATTATGATGGCCGTGTCCTTCGATGGGCATGCCATCGGGCTCGGAACTATCCGGCTGACCCGCTGAACTGGCTTCGACTGGCGTGTCCATGCAACCCGCAACCCCCTTGAGTCGGCGCGAAAGCGAGCGCCTAGCACTTGCCCATTTGCCGGTCCAGCAAAGCCGTTACGGCTGCTGTCCCTGTTCGGCAATGAAGGCATCGAGCCGCTTGAGCCGCTCGACCAGATCGGCGCGGTACGGTGCATTGGCCGGGGTCCGCGCGAGCAGATCGGCCCACAGCGCCCGCCCTTCGGCCAGCCTGCCGCTGCCGGCCAGCGCCAGGCCGAGGAAGAACGGCGGGCCCGGATGCTGCGGATCGGCCTGGGCCGCGCGGCGATAGGCGTATTGCGCTGCCGGGGTCAAAGCACCGTCGGCATGGGCAACGAGGTTGTTGGCCAGCGATAGCCAGGCTTCGGCATTGTTCGGGTCTTTCTCGACCGCGCCCAGCACCACGCCGGCGGCATCACCATACTGGCCGTTGCGTGACAGCGCATCGGCGATCACCATCCAGCGGTTGGGCATGTTGGGCATGGCCTGCGCGCCCGCGAGCGCCTGGCGTGCCTCGACCAGCGCCGCGCCGGACTTGTCGGCGCGCTGTTCGGCTTCCTTGGGTGCGCCGGGCTGCGCCGGGCTGGCCTGCATCGCAAAGCCCGCAAGCCCCAGCGCCAGCGCCGCACCGACGGCTTCCCAGCCACTGCGCGGGGCCTTCAGCACCACGGCCAGAACCGCGAAGGCCGCCAGCGCCAGGCCGATGATCCACAGCCAGGTCATGTTCCCGCCCTCCCCGAGAAGCGCCGCCGGGCGAATACGAAGGCCAGCGCCAGCAAGACCAGCGGCGCGGCATAGAGCGGCCAGGTTACGGCGGTGACTTGCGGGGCATAGCTGACGTAGTCGCCATAGCGCTCGACCAGCCAGGCCCGGATCGCTTCGGGGTCTTCACCCGCCGCGATCCGGGTCCGCACCTGATGGCGCATGTCACCCGCGATCGGTGCATCGGAATCGGCGATCGATTGCCCCTGGCACTGCAGGCAGCGCAGCGTTTCCATCAGCGCCTTGGCCTTGGCCTCTTGCTCCGGATTTTCCAGCTGGCGATAGGCATAAGGCGCCGGCGGCAAGCTGTCATCGGCCAGCGCGGGCACCGCCAGCACCAAAGCCAGCAGAGCGAGCAACAGCGCCTTCATTGTCCGGCCTCCTGCAGCTTGGTCAGGATCAGCGGCACCTGATCGGGCCTGATCTCGCCAATGTGCTGATAGCGGATCACCCCCTTGCCATCGATCACGAAGCTCTCCGGCACGCCCGATGAGCCAATCGCGAACTGAATCGCGCTGAGGTTGTCGGCGCCGATCCGGCTGAACGGGTTGCCGTTGCGCGCCAGAAAGCCCTTGAGCTCGTCCGGGCGGTCGCGGATTGCGACGCCGACGATGTTGACGCCCTGGCGGCGGAGTTCGGCCAGCTGCGGCGCCTCGACTGCGCAGGGTACGCACCAACTGGCGAAGATGTTGAGCAAATGCGGCTGACCATTGGCGAGGTCGGCCCGGACCAGTCCCGGCTGACCTTCCACCGCCGCCTTCAGCGCAAATTCGGGCAGCGGCTTGCCGATCAGGGCCGAGCGTACCTCGCGTTCGGCCGGATTGCGCAGGTTGTAGCCGACCAGCGCGACGAACCCGGCGAACACCAGCGCCGGAAGCCACAGCGTCCAGCGCATCGCCTTGCGCGGAATGGCCGGCTCGCTCATCGCCCCTGCCTCGTCTTGCGATAGGCGATCTTGTCGCGCGCGATGATCCGGCGCAGGTCACTGAACACCCGCCCGACCAGCGCCAGCAGTCCGCCCAATGCGATCATCAGCCCGCCCAGCCAGATCTGCGTGACGAACGGCTTCCACCACAGCCGCAGCTGCCAGCGGTCGCCTTCGGCTTCTTCGCCCAGCACGGCATAGAGCTGCCCGTTCCAGCGGGTCGTAAGCGCGCTTTCGGTGGTCTGCTGCATCGGCGACCAGAACGCGCGGGCCTGGGGGTGGAGCTCGATCGAATCGCCGCCGTGATACCGCGCCTGCATCGTCGCCTCGATCGCGGTCCAGTTGGGTCCGGCAATCGGATTGACCTGGGCCAGCGTCACCGCCCATGGGCCGACCTGGACCGTCTCGCCCAGTCGCGCGGCAACCAGGCGTTCTTTGGTAAAGGCGCTGTCCGCGGCCATGCCGAACAGCGCCACCGCCACGCCGAGGTGGGCGATGACCATCCCCCAGACCGGCAGTTTGACCGTCCGCAGGTTGCGACCGCGCAGCGGCAGCAGGCTGGCGACGAACAGCCCGGCGGACAGCCCGATCCCCAGCAACGGCAACAGATGCAGCCCGGCCATTGCCGCCATCACCAGACCGCCCAGCGCGACCAGCGCCGGAATGACCAGCGCCGGGCGGACCCGCGCAAAACTGTCGCGCCGCCAGCGCAGCAATGGTCCGATCGCCAGCACCAGCAGCATCGGCAGCGCGAAGAACGCGGTCGCCGGGTTGAAATAGGGCGGCCCGACCGAAACCTTGGAACCCATCGCCTCGGCCAGCAGCGGATAGAGCGTGCCGATCAGCACGATCCCCAGGATCGCGCTGAGCATGACGTTGTTGATCACCAGCGCCCCTTCGCGGCTGGTGATCCGGAACTGTTCGCCCTCGCTGATGGTCGAAGCACGGATCGCGAACAGGTTGAGCGCCCCGCCGATGTAAATCGCCAGCAAGGCCAGGATGAAGGCCCCGCGGGTCGGATCGACCGCAAAGGCATGGACGCTGGTCAGGATGCCCGAGCGGACTAGGAAGGTCCCGACCATCGACATCGAAAAGGCCACCACGCCCAGCATGATCGTCCAGGTTCGCAGCGCATTGCGCGCGGCCAGGACCGAGACCGAGTGAAGCAGCGCGGTCGCCGCCAGCCACGGCATCAGGCTGGCATTCTCGACCGGATCCCAGAACCACCAGCCGCCCCAGCCCAGTTCGTAATAGGCCCAATAGGACCCGGCGGTGATCCCGACCGTCAGGAATATCCACGCCCCCA
>CALCQB010000262.1 GCA_937897535.1 uncultured Novosphingobium sp.
TGGACCTGCTGCAGAAGCAGGTGCCGCTGCTGCTGGAGGCGCAGGTGCTGGCCACGCGCGCGCTGTACCTCAACGGCCAGCGCATCGACCAGCTCGACCATGAAGCCATGCGCGGACAGGTTGACCACGTGCAGATGCACGTCGCCGAGACGGCGGTGTTCGCCGATCACCTTGTGATCCACCGGATGCCGCGCCGCCCGGCGCAGATCGGTAACCGTCAATTGTGCTCCTGCGCCCATCAGCGCGCGCCTCCCGGATAGAACTCAGTGAGGCTTACAATGCCCGGGAAAGGCAAAGATTGGGTAAACCGGCAGAATTTTGCCGGTCAGGCCGGGCGCAGGATGCCGTGCTTCTTCTTGCCCGAGGAAATGCGGACTTCGCTTTCCACCGCGATTTGAAAGGCTTCGTCGCTGATCGCGGTGCCATCGACCCGCGCACCGCCGCCTGCGACGAGGCGCTTGGCCTCGCCCCGGCTGGCGGCGAAACCGATCCCGACCAAGGCATCGACGATCCCGATTGCGCCGGATTCGACCTCGAACACCGGCAGGTCGGCACCTAATCCGTCGCCGGAGAACGTCGCCGACGCGGTCGCTTCGGCGGCCTTTGCAGCTGCTTCACCGCGGCACAGCCGGGTCGCCTCGTTGGCGAGAACGATCTTCGCCTGGTTGAGCTCGCTACCTTCCAGCTTTTCAAGCCGGGCGATCTCGTCCAGCGGCAAGTCGGTGAACAGCCGCAGCAGTTTGCCGACATCGCGATCGTCGGTGTTGCGCCAGAATTGCCAGTAATCGTAATTCGGCAGCTGTTCCTCATTGAGCCAGACCGCGCCGGAGACCGATTTTCCCATCTTGGAGCCATCGGCCTTGGTGATCAGCGGGGTGGTGAGGCCGAATACCTCGGTACCGTCCATCCGCCTGGCCAGTTCGACCCCGTTGACGATGTTGCCCCACTGGTCGCTGCCGCCCATCTGCAGCCGGACGCCCGATTCCTTCGCCAGATGCCGGAAATCGTAGCCCTGCAGGATCATGTAGTTGAATTCGAGGAAGGTCATCGGCTGTTCGCGCTCAAGCCGCAACTTGACCGATTCGAACGACAGCATTCGGTTGACGGTGAAATGCGTGCCGACCTTCTGCAGCATCTCGATGTAGCCAAGCTGGCCCAGCCAGTCGTGGTTGTTGACCATCACGGCATCGGTCGGCCCGTCACCGAAGATAAGGAACTTTTCGAAGGCCGTGCGGATCGAGGTAATGTTCGTCTCGATAGCGGCATCGGTCAGCATCTTGCGGACCTCGTCCTTGCCGGTCGGATCGCCGATCCGGGTGGTGCCGCCGCCCATCACCACGACCGGCTTGTGCCCGGCCTGTTGCAGCCGCCGCAGCAGCATGATCGAGACCAGATTGCCGACATGGAGCGATGGCGCGGTGGCATCGAAGCCGATATAGCCCGGCACGACCTGCTTCGCGGCAAGGGCATCGAGGCCCTCGGCATCGGTCATCTGGTGGACATAGCCACGCTCGTCGAGCAGGCGGAGCAGGGTTGAGGTGTAGGTCATGGCGCGGGGGCGGTTAGCACCCGGCACAAAAAAAGGACAGCCCTTCGACAAGCTCAGGGTAGGCGGAATTTTCGAATGACATTCCCAACCCGTCCATGCTGAGCTTGTCGAAGCACTGTCCTTTCTTTAGCCCCATGCAATGCCCTTCTGGACCTACATGCTGCATTGCCACGGAGGCTACTTCTACGTTGGCCATACCGATGACATTGACCGAAGGATCGGTGAGCATAAGTTCGGGCTGATCCCTGGCTTTACCGCGGATCACCAGCCGGTTGAATTGGTCTGGAGTGACCAGTTCGCAAACCGAGACGACGCGAAAGCTGCCGAACGTAAATTGAGGGGTTGGTCGCGGGTCAAGAAGCTGGCGCTGATCCGTGGCGATTGGGATTTGATATCGGACCTGGCAAGGAAGAAGGACAGTGCTTCGACAAGCTCAGCATGGACGGGGAAGGGGGAAAGCTCTGATTACCCATCACCACCCATTCCCAAGCCCGCCTGTCCTGAGCTTGTCGAAAGACTGTCCTTTCCTTTGCTGCCACACCCCGAAACGCCGCTATCACAATTGCGGGACATCATTGCCAAGCTGGCGGTTGCGGACGGACTGGCCTGGATCGTTTTCGAAGTCACAAATCCTGAAAATCTGGTCCTGGCCAAGCCATCGGCCGCAAAGCGAACCGACGGCCTGTGGCAACACACCTGCTTCGAACTGTTTGTGGCCCGTGAAGGCGGACCCTACCACGAATTCAATTTTTCCCCGTCTGGTGCCTGGGCTGCCTATCGGTTTGACAGTTACCGCAAAGGCATGGGAGATCTGCCGCTGCACAATCACCCGGTGATCAATTGTCATTCCGATGATTGCGACTTCACCCTGATCGCAGCGCTCGACGCCGAATTACTGCCGCCCGGCTCGCGCATCGCCCTATCCGCCGTGATCGAAGAACGCGACGGCACCAAAAGCTACTGGGCGCTGGCGCACCCGCCCGGCCAGCCCGATTTCCATCACCCCACTTGCTTTGCCGCCACGCTTCCTGCACCCAAAGCGCCATGAAGTTTGGTATCGATCGCCTGCTGGCTGACCCCGCTTTGAGGAAACCGCTGGAGGGCCGCCGGGTCGCCCTGGTTGCGCATCCGGCCTCGGTCACCGAAGACCTGACCCATTCGCTCGACGCGTTGATCGCGGCCGGGGTGAACGTGACTTCTGCCTTCGGTCCGCAGCATGGGCTCAAGGGTGACAAGCAGGACAACATGGTCGAAACCCCGGACGAGGTCGATCCGGTCTATGGCATCCCGGTGTTCAGCCTCTACGGCGAGGTCCGCCGCCCCAGCGGGCAGATGATGAGCACCGCCGATGTGTTCCTGTTCGACCTGCAGGATCTTGGCTGCCGGATCTACACCTTCGTCACCACGCTGCTCTATCTGCTTGAGGCCGCGCACGGCACCGGCAAGGAAGTCTGGGTACTCGATCGCCCCAATCCGGCCGGGCGCCCGGTCGAAGGCACGCTGCTGGTGCCGGGGCAGGAGAGCTTCGTCGGGGCCGGGCCGATGCCGATGCGCCACGGACTGACGCTGGGCGAGATGGGCCGCTGGTTCATCGATCACTTCAAGCTCGACGTGCCTTACAAGGTGATCGCGATGGAAGGCTGGGAGCCGGAAGGCCCTGGCCACGGCTGGCCCGAAAGCCGGATCTGGATCAATCCCAGTCCCAATGCCGCCAATCTCAACATGGCCCGGGCCTATGCCGGTACGGTGATGCTCGAAGGCGCGTTGCTGTCCGAGGGGCGCGGCACCACCCGCCCGCTCGAGCTGCTGTTTGGCGCGCCCGATCTCGATGCCAAGGCGGTGCTGGCCGAAATGCAGCGCTTTGCGCCCGACTGGCTGGCCGGTTGCGCGCTGCGCGAATGCTGGTTCACCCCGACCTTTCACAAGCATACCGGGCTGCTCTGCAACGGGGTGATGATCCACGCCGAAGGGCGCTTCTATGATCACCACGCGTTCCGGCCCTGGCGGCTCCAGGCGCTGGCCTTCAAGGCGATCCGGCGGCTTTATCCTGACTATCCGATCTGGCGCGATTTCCCCTACGAGTATGAGTTCGAGCGGCTGGCGATCGACGTGATCAACGGCGGCCCGGGCTTGCGCGAATGGGTCGAAGATCCTGCTGCAGTGCCCGGCGATCTTGATGCCAGGGCCGCCGCCGACGAGGCGCTGTGGCGGGAACAAACCCGTGCATTTCTGATTTACCAATAAGAACGGAGAACATGGTGGAGGATAGCAAGGCAGGGCCGAAAGGCCTCGACGGGCCCGCGCGGCTGATGCTCGTGACCTTGCTGGTCGTCTATGTGTTCAATTTCCTCGACCGCCAGATCGTCAACATTCTGGCCGAACCGATTGCCCGCGATCTGGACCTGTCCGACACCCAGGTCGGTCTGATGACCGGGCTGGCCTTCGCGTTGTTCTATACCGTTCTGGGCCTGCCGATTGCGCGCTTCGCCGACAAGCCGAGCACCAACCGGGGCCGGCTGATCGCGCTGGCGCTGGCGGCCTGGTCAGTGATGACCGCGCTGTGCGGACTGGCCCAGAATTTCGTGCAACTGCTGCTCGCCCGGATCGGGGTGGGCGTGGGCGAAGCCGGCTGCACGCCCGCCGCCCACTCGCTGATTGCCGACCGGGTCGCGCCGGAAAAGCGGCCGGGAGCGATGGCGTTCTATGCGCTCGGGATTCCGATCGGGTCACTGCTGGGCATGGTCATCGGCGGGCAATTGGCCGACACGCTAGGCTGGCGCCAAGCCTTCATGATCGTCGGGCTGCCCGGGGTCTTCATGGCTTTCGCGGTGTGGTTGCTGATCCGCGATCAGAACCGGCCGGTGAGAGTGCTGACCAGCGAACAGACCGGGCAATCGATGTTCGCCTCGATCCGCGAACTGACCAGGCTCAAGGCCTATATGTTGCTGCTGGCCGCAGCCTCGGCCTGCTCGTTCCTGTCCTACGGCAAGAGCACCTGGACCACGATCTTCTTCCAGCGCAGCCATGGCCTGAGCCCGGGTGAGGTCGGCTTCTGGTTCGGGGTCGGCGGCGGGATCGCCGGGATTTTCGGAACCTGGCTGGGCGGCTGGCTGGCAAATCGCTATGGCAAGCACAACCGCCGCCATGTGGTGACCGCCCCGGCAATCGGCATGGCCTTGGCGATTCCGTTCGCGATGCTGGGTTTCCAGTCGGAAAACTGGAGTATTGCGCTGGCGTTCCTGCTGGTTCCGACGGTGATGAACTCGCTTTACTACGGCCCAGTCTTTTCATCGGTGCAGGGGCTGGTTCCGCTCCACCAGCGCGCGATGGCGAGCGCCTTGCTGCTGTTCGGGCAGAACCTGATCGGGCTGGGGCTGGGGCCGTTGTTCTTCGGCATGCTGTCGGACTGGCTCAAGCCGCAGCTGGGAGCCGATTCGGTGCGCTATGTGCTTTACGGCGCGACGCTGCTGGGACTGGTCCCGGCTGCGCTGTTCTGGATCCTGCGGCCCCGGCTGCACGCCGAACTTGATCGTCACACGTAGTTGGTGATCCACGCGATCAGCATCGCCGAGGGCAGGAACAGGACTTGCGCGAGCAGGGTTCCGGCCAGGCGGCTGAAACTGATCCAGACGATGGTGCGGCGGAACAGCGCCTCGCTGACCCGGCCTTCGACCGCGTCGTCGGTCATCACCGACAGTTGCGGATCGATCAGCGCGAACAGCAGGATCGTGGCGAGGCCGTTGATCACCGCCGACAGCTGGCTGGCGGTCACCCGGAATTCCGGATTGAGATAGCCGGCGTAAAGCGAGGCGAGCACCCCGACCGTCAGCAGCGCCTGGGCCAGGCAATTGGCGATCAGCACGCCCCAGCCGACGCCCCTGTCCTTCACCAGCCCGCGCAATTGGCCGAGCGATGGCGTGTGCAGGGCATCGCGCACGGCCCGCAGGCCGGTCGGGGTTGCGGTCTTCATCACCATCCGCGCGGTCGAGCGATGCTCCTGAAAATAGCCGATTGCCCGCGAAAACAGCCGCTGCCCGGTCGGCACCAGCACAATCCCCACCGCGACGGCCAGGCTGGCGGAGCCAAGGACCAGCTGAAAATCGGTAAACAGCGAATCGCCGCCGCCATCGGCGATCCTGCTCTCGATCCGCTTGGCCAGGAACGGCCCGAGGAACGAATTGGAGGTGCGGCTGACCAGCACCAGGATGTTGAACAGGGCAAAGCTCATCGCGATCCGCCGGGTGCGAACCCCGGCGATCCGGGCGGAATAGGCCAGCGTCCCGATCAGGTTGATCGCGGCGGTCAGCAGGCAGATGATCAGCAATTGCGCGTCCATCCCGCCGACCTAGTGCGGTCGGAGGCAGCGCGCCAGTCCTAGTGCAGGTAGCTCAACAACGCCGGATCGCCGATCAGGTAGCTGGTCATCGACAGCGCGCCGTCGATCGTGTCGCTGAACACCCCGACATCGTCGCCCGGCAGCCGCGCGCCGACCGCATAGAGCAGCGGCAGAAAGTGTTCGGCGCTGTTGATCGCGGCACTGGCGGCCTGATCGTCGGGCGCGAAACGGGTGAGGGCGGCGTGGTCGCCCGCGATCACGGCGCGGTTGACCCGGTCCTGGAATTCGACGGCCCAGTCTGGCCGGGTTCCGGCGAACTGCCGCCACAGCGCCAGATTGTGGACGACGTTGCCGCTGCCTACGATCAACACGCCTTCATCGCGCAATGGTGCAAGCGCGGCGGCACGGGCGAGGTGCTCGGCGGGGCTGGCGGTGCGGTCGAGACTCAACTGGACCATCGGAATGTCGGCGGCCGGGTACATCGGCAGGATCACGCCCCACGAGCCGTGATCGAAACCCCAGCTGGCATCGCGCTTGACCCGATCCTCGCCGAGCAGGGCGGCGACCCGCTCAACCAGTTGGTCCGAGCCGGGGGCGGGGTACTGCATCGCGTAGAGTTCGGCCGGGAAGCCTCCGAAATCGTGGATCGTGCGCGGATGGTCCCCGGTGGTCAGGTGGCTGGCGCCCTGGGTCTCCCAGTGAGCTGAGATCACCAGAATCGCCTTGGGCCGGGGCAGGGCCTGGCCCAAATCGACCCAGGCCTGCCGCTCGGGCACGTCGGAGATCGCGGTCATCGGCGAACCGTGACCCAGGAACAGCACGGGAAGGCGGGTTGTCATGCCGCCTATTTGGGCACGATCGGGCAAAGCGGTAGTGCAGAAATTCTTGGGGACGCAAAAGCGGGGAAGCGACCTGCGCTCCCCCGCCGTTGCCCGCTTGCCTAGAAGCGCATGCCCACGGTCGCCGCAACGTGGCGGCGCTGGAAGTTGATTCCGGCAAATTCGCCAAGATCGGCATAGTTGAGTTCGAACCCGACATAGGCCGACTTCGAAATGTTGAAGTCAGCGCCGATCGAACCCGACGGGCCGCTCAGCTTTTGCACGCCGGACGAGCCCGGGATCGTCGCCTTCAGACGGAATTCGTCGTAGCCGCCCTTGATGTAGACCTGGGCCTTGCTGCCAACCTTGAACCCGAGGCGCGCACCGGCGACCCAGTTGCCGTCCGAACCCAGGCAGTTGCCCGCGCCGTCGCAGGTTTCCGCGCTCGAATAGTCGTAGTTCGCGAACGGACCGACGGTCACCGACTGGCTGACCGGGATGTCATAGCCGATTTCGGCGCCGCCCGAGACCGACTGGCCGAGCTTGTAGACCGCACCGTCGCTGACGGTCGGGGTTTCCCAGCCGAGCCGCGCTTCGACGCGCAGGCCCGAGAGCTTGACGTCGGCATCTTCTGCGAAGGCCGGTGTTGCAACGAAGGCCAGGGCCAGAAGCATGTACTTTTTCATCGTATTCCTCACGAACAGGATCATGTGTTCCGCCCTGCGGATGCAGGTGCAGAAGGTGCAGGTCGATCATCGCAGATTGACAGAGCGAGCCCCGCGCCGGTCCCTAGCCGCCGGATCGGACCTGACAAGATCGCTTGCGGCGAAGCGCGTGCTTATCGCCCGCCGCTGTCGCGTTTTGGCAACAGGATCAATGCTTCTTGCGGGTCAGTTCGCGCATCGCGTCGTCGAGGCCCGACAGGGTCAGCGGGTACATCGACCCGCCGACCAGTTCCTTGATCATCTTGGTCGACTGCGAATAGGACCACTGCTTTTCCGGCACCGGGTTGATCCACACTGTCGCCGGATAGACGTGGGCGACCCGCTTGAGCCACTCGGTCCCGGCTTCCTCATTGAAGTGCTCGACCGAGCCGCCGGGATGGGTGATCTCGTACGGGCTCATCGCCGCGTCGCCGACGAACACCACCTTGTAGTCGTGGCCGTACTTGTGGAGGATATCCCAGGTCTGGGTCCGCTCGCTCCAGCGGCGTTTGTTGTCCTTCCACACGCCTTCGTACAGGCAGTTGTGAAAGTAGAAGAACTCCAGGTTCTTGAACTCTGTAGTTGCTGCGGAAAACAGTTCCTCGACCAGCTTGATGAACGGGTCCATCGATCCGCCGACGTCGAGGAACAGCAGCAGTTTGACCGCGTTGTGGCGCTCGGGCCGCATCTTGATGTCGAGCCAGCCCTGGCGGGCAGTGCCTTCGATCGTCGCATCGAGATCAAGCTCGTCGGCGTTGCCCTCGCGGGCGAAGCGGCGCAGGCGGCGCAGCGCGATCTTGATGTTGCGGGTGCCGAGTTCGCGGGTGTTGTCGAGGTTGGCGAACTCGCGCTTTTCCCAGACCTTGAGCGCGCGCTTGTGCTTCGATTCGCCGCCGATCCGGACGCCTTCGGGGTTGTAGCCGTTATTGCCAAACGGACTGGTCCCGCCGGTCCCGACCCACTTGCTGCCGCCCTCGTGGCGCTTCTGCTGTTCGGCGAGCCGCTGCTTGAGCGTCTCCATTATTTCGTCCCATGAACCGAGCTTCTCGATCGCGGCCATTTCCTCGGGCGTCAGGAACTTCTCGGCGACGGCCTTCAGCCAGTCCTCCGGAATGTCGACCGGATCCTGGCCATAATTGGTCAGGATGCCCTTGAAGACCTTGTTGAAGACCTGGTCGAACTTGTCGAGCAGGCCCTCGTCCTTCACGAACACCGCGCGGCTGAGGTAATAGAATTGCTCAGGCGTCTGCTCGATCACGTCCTTGTCGAGCGCCTCCAGGAGCATCAGATGCTCCTTGAAGCTGGCCTTGATCCCGGCGGCGCGCAGTTCATCGACGAAGTTGAAAAACACCTGGCACCGCTCCTTGTCTTAATCGCTTGATTAAAGCCAACCGCGCGCCGGGGCAAGGGCTGTCACGATGCCGGCGGTGGTGGCGGCTGCCGCGGGAATTGTTCCAGTTCCGGATCAATCAGCGCCCAGTCCGGAGCCTCCTCGGTCCAGATTGCAACTTGCGGGACAAGTCCATGCGGTTCGTCGATCGCGCCGAAGCGCACCGTCTTGAGCGTTGGGCGGGCCGAGCTTTGCGCATAGATCTGGGTGCCGCAGGCCGGGCAGAACGAATGGGTCAGGGTGTTACCGCTGGCTGCTTGCCACGCCGATTGCGCGAGAGTGCCGGAAACTTCCACCGCCTCGGCCGGGAAAATAGCGTTGTGGCTTGGTCCGCCCGAGGAAATTTGCTGGCATTGGCGGCACCAGCATTGCCGGGTCGCGATCGGCTCGGCGCCGATTTCCAGCGTGATCGCCCCGCAGGCGCAGCGTCCGGTATAGGCCATTCAATCCCCCACTTGTAAGTGTTGCTTACAATCTTTAGGCTCGCCGCAAAACGGAGAGGTTCATGCTCAAGCTATACTCGTTCGGCCCCGGGGCCAACTCGCTCAAGCCGCTTCTGACGCTTTACGAGAAGGGCCTGCCGTTCGAAGGCCACCGGCTCAACCCGGCGGTGTTCGAGCATCATTCCGACTGGTTCAAGGCGATCAACCCGCGCGGGCAAGTCCCCGCGCTGGTCGATGGCGACCGGATCATCACCGAATCGACCGTGATCTGCGAGTACCTGGAAGACAAATATCCTACGGCAGTGAAGCTCCGCCCCGATGACCTGGCCGATCGCGCCGACATGCGGGTCTGGACCAAATGGGTCGACGAATACTTCTGCTGGTGCGTCTCGACCATTGGCTGGCACCGGATGATCAGCCAGATGGTCAAGCATCTCAGCGATGCCGAGTTCGAGGAACGGCTGAAAGCCATCCCGATCCCCGAGCAGCAGCTCAAATGGCGCCGCGCCCGCGAAGGCTTCCCGCAGGACTTGCTCGACGAGGAAATGCGCAAGATCGCGGTGTCGGTGAAACGGCTCGACGATCACCTGCGCGACAACGAATGGCTGGCCGGCGGCATGTATACCCTCGCCGACATCTGCAATTACGCCATTGCCGGCGGGATGCAGTTCGGTTTCGCCGAACTCGTCAACAAGCACGACACCCCCGGCCTGCTGCGCTGGATCGAGCAGATCGCCGAGCGTCCGGCGGTCAAGCAGATGTACGCCGAAGTCCCGATGGAGCGGCTCGCACCAAAGGATTGAGCGCTCAGTTCTGGCGGCGGGCCATGAAGGCCAGCCGCTCGAACAGCATCACATCCTGCTCGTTCTTGAGCAAGGCCCCGTGCAGCGGCGGGATCGCCTTGGTCGGGTCCTTGTTCTGCAGCACGTCGAGCGGCATGTCCTCGTTGAGCAGCAGCTTGAGCCAGTCGAGCAGTTCGCTGGTGCTGGGCTTCTTCTTCAGCCCCGGCACTTCGCGGACTTCGTAGAAGATATCCATCGCCTTGGTCACCAGGGTCTTCTGGATCCCGGGGAAGTGGACGTCGATGATCGCCTGCATCGTCTCGCGGTCGGGAAACTTGATGTAGTGGAAGAAGCAGCGCCGCAGGAACGCATCGGGCAGTTCCTTTTCGTTGTTCGAGGTGATGACCACGATCGGGCGTTCGACCGCCGCGATCCGCTCCTTGGTTTCGTAGACGTCGAACGACATCCGGTCGAGTTCCTGCAGCAGGTCGTTCGGGAATTCGATGTCGGCCTTGTCGATCTCGTCGATCAGCAGCACCACCGGCTGGTCGGCGGTGAAGGCCTGCCAGAGCACGCCCTTGACGATGTAGTGGTGGATGT
>CALCQB010000263.1 GCA_937897535.1 uncultured Novosphingobium sp.
ACTTGGCCCCGATCCGCCCGTCCATCCCGATCCCGCGGCTGATATCCTGGACATCCGCGCCGACCTTTTCGCACAAGTCGGCCATCTCGTTGATGAAGGTGATCTTGACCGCGAGGAAGGCGTTGGCGGCGTACTTGATCAGCTCGCTCGAACGGCGGCTGGTGAACAGGATCGGCGCCTTGTTGAGGAACAGCGGGCGGTAAACCTCGTTCATCACGCCGCGCGCCCACGGGTCTTCCGTGCCGATCACGATCCGGTCCGGGCGCTTGAAATCGGCGATCGCCGCACCTTCGCGCAGGAATTCCGGGTTGGAGGCGACCGCGAATTGCACGCCTGGACCTGCCTCGGTCAGGATCCGCTCGACCTCGTCGCCGGTGCCGACCGGCACGGTCGATTTGGTGACGATCACCGCCGGGCTCTTGAGGTTGGCGCCGATCTCTTCGGCGACGGCATAGACATAGGTCAGGTCGGCATGGCCATCGCCGCGGCGGCTGGGGGTGCCGACCGCGATGAAGATCGCGCCGGCCCCGGCGATCCCTTCGGCCAGATCGGTGGTGAAGGTCAGCCGTCCGGCGCGGGCGTTGGAAGCGACCAGCTCGGCCAGCCCCGGCTCGTAGATCGGCATGATCCCGGCCTGCAGGCTTTCGATCTTGGCCGGGTCCTTGTCGATGCAGACCACATCGTGGCCGAAATCGGCAAAGCACGCCCCCGATACCAGCCCGACATAGCCCGAACCGACCATTGCAATCTTCATGCGATACTCCTTTGCGACACGGCGATCGCGCCCCCTGTTTCGCAAGCTTCGATCAGCCAGCGGCTGGTCCCTTCCAGCCCGAGCGCGGTCAGGCGGCCCGAGGCATAGGCACCGGTATCGATCCCGATCCGGCTGGGGGCCAGTTCGGCCTGGTCATAAATGGTGTGGCCATAGACCACGGTCACGCCGAGGTCCTCGCGGCTGGTGGTGAACGGCTCGCGGATCCAGCGCAGGTCGCTGCGCTTCTGCTGATCGAGCGGCTGGTCGGGGCGGATTCCGGCGTGGACGAACAGATAGTCGCCGATCCGGATCATGTCTTCCATCGCCGTCATGAAGGCGATGTCTTCGGCCGGGACAGCGGCGCGCATCAGGTCCTGGGTCTGGGCCAGCGTCGCCTCGCCATAGGCCCGGGGATCGACCGGGTAGGACAGGATCGTCTCGCGCCCGCCATAACGGATGAAGTGGCGCAGCACTTCTTCCTGCTCGAACGAATCGAGGAACATCTCTTCATGGTTGCCCATCAGCGCGCGCACCGGGCGGCGCTGCTGCCATTCGCGGGCCAGGCGGACCACCCCGGCGCTGTCGGAGCCGCGATCGACCAGGTCGCCGAGCAGGATTACCAGACTTTCGGCTGGACCGCGCGCGGCGTCATCGGCCTCGATTCCCGCACCGAGCGCTTCGAACAGATCGGCCCGCCCGTGCACGTCGCCCACGGCATAGACCCGCTGGCCCGCGGGAATTGCAGCGGTCTGCACGCTTTCGGAAGCGCCGAACAGGTTGCGAAGCTTGGATAACATCGGGAGGGCTCGTTTCGCGGCGGCCTATAGCCGGGGCATTGTTAACGGACAATGGCAGCAAACCAATCGTTGCATGAATGTCACAGGTTGACCTCCAGACGCAATGAAATGCCACTTTGCGTCTTGTGCAGTGCAGCAAAAGTATGCTCAAGGTCCGGCGTCCAAGGCGATGATCCCCGGATACGAGGGACCACGCGATGGGCGCAGGTGGGACGAAGCTTGAATAACAATCGAAGGAAGATTGAACATGCTCACGTCCATCCGCGGCCTCCTGGCCGCTACTCTCGTCGCCGGCTGCGGAATGGCCGCCACCCCCGCTTTTGCCGACGAAACCGATCCTCCGGCCGAAGTTACCGTCACCGGTAACGTCACCCTGGTCACCGACTACCGCTTCCGCGGGATCTCGCTCTCGGCTGGCGATGCCGCCGTGCAGGGCACGATCAACGTCAACCACAAGAGCGGCCTCTACGCCGGTGCCTGGGCCTCGAGCCTCGAAGATTCGCCCGTCTATGGCTCGATGGAACTCGATGTCTACGCGGGCTGGACCGGCCCAGTCGCCGATGGCCTGACCGCCGATGTCGGCCTGCTCTACTACGTCTATCCCAACGGCACGGTTGGCGACGCCAACGTGTTCGAACCTTACGCCTCGCTGACCAAGACCCTCGGTCCGGCGACCGCCAAGGTCGGCGTCGCCTATTCCTGGAAGCAGGATTCGCTGGGCGGCGGGGACAACCTGTATCTCTACACCGACTGGGGTCTGGGCGTGCCCAACACCCCGATCAGCATCTCGGCTCACCTGGGTTACACCGACGGCGCGCTGTCGCCCAAGGTCCTGACCGGGCTCAGCACCGATGCCGGCTTCGACTATTCGGTCGGCGCCAGCTACGCGATCACCAAGAACCTGTCGGCCAGCGTCAGCTATGTCGGCGTGGACGGTAACTCGTTCGACAGCTTCTCGAACGACGCCGTGGTCGGATCGGTCAAGCTCGCGTTCTAAGCGAACTCGCGACTTTCGCATTTGGGCCCGCTCCGGATTGCCGGGGCGGGTCCTTTTGCTTAGGGTCGGCCCATGACCAAATTTCTCCACTCCATGATCCGGGTGACCGACCCGGACGCGACCATCGCCTTTTTTGACCTGATCGGGGTGCACGAAGTGCGCCGGTTCTCCAGCGAGCAAGGCCGCTTCACCCTGATCTTCCTGGCCGCACCGGGTGAGGAAGGCGTGGCTGAGGTTGAACTGACCCACAACTGGGACCCGCAGGACTACGGCGGCGGGCGCAATTTCGGCCACCTCGCCTACCGAGTCGAGAATATCTACGAAACTTGCGCCGCGCTGCAGGCAGCCGGGCATGTGATCCACCGGCCGCCGCGCGACGGGCACATGGCCTTCGTCAAATCACCCGACGGGATCTCGGTGGAACTGCTGCAGGACGGCCACCTGCCGCCGCAGGAACCGTGGGCGAGCATGGAGAATGTCGGCAGCTGGTAGCGTCAGTTGCGGTGGTCGGTGATCTGTCCGCGGCGCAGCATCAGCCGGAAAAACCACCACAGGGCCAAGCCAAGCAGGACCGGCGTTGCCAGGATGATCAGGATCGGCGGGATGCCGGGGAACACCACGCGCAGCAGCCAAGGCAGCTGGGGTGCCAGGATCGCTGCCAGCAGCGCCGCCCACCCCTTGGGATGGATTGGCTGACCAGTGAACCTGCCGTGCCAGCGTGAAACCTTGAACCACGGCTCGTTCATCGCGTTCCCCTACTTGCAGTGCGCAATACCAGATAGCCCGCCAGCGCCGACAGCAGCGAACCGAGCAAGACCCCCAGCTTCGCTTCGTCAACCAGTTCCGGGCTGGCCGGAAAGCCGAGCTGGGCGATGAACAGGCTCATCGTGAAGCCGATCCCGCACAGCAGCGCCATGCCCCACAGCTGCGTCCAGCTTGCGCCATGAGGCGGTTGGGCCAGTCCGAACCGCTGCGCGCCCCAGATCGCGCCGAGGATTCCGGCTTGCTTTCCCGCAAACAAGCCTAACGCGATTCCCAAAGGCAATGGGGCGACGACGTCACTTAATTGAATGCCCGCCAGCGCTACCCCGGCATTGGCAAACCCGAACAGCGGCACGATTAGATAGGCGCTGAGTGTGGCCATGGTGTGTTCCATTCGCAGCAGCAGGCTATCTCCCCGCCGGTCGAGCCCGAGCGGCACGGTCAGCGCGGCGAGCACGCCTGCGACCGTGGCATGGACCCCGGAATGGAGTACGGCATACCACAGTGCGGTTCCCAGCAGCGCATAGGGCCAGCCTCTGGTAACGCCGAACCGGTTGAGTGCGGCGAGGCCCGCGAGCAGACCGGCCGCCAGCGCCAGCCAGCCGAGCTTGAGCGTGGCGGTATAGAACAGCGCGATGATCGCCACCGCGCCGAGATCGTCGACGATCGCCACGGTCAGCAGGAACAGCCGCAGGCTGGGCGGGGCGCGCTTGCCGACCAGCGCCAGCACCCCCAGCGCAAAGGCAATGTCGGTCGCCGCCGGGATCGCCCAGCCGGGATGGAGCGCGGGTTCGTTCCGGGCGATGGCCATGAACACCAGCGCCGGCACTACCATGCCAGCGGCCGCGGCCAGCACTGGCAGGCGCCGCCGCGCCGGACTGGCGAGTTCGCCGTCGAGCACCTCGCGCTTGATTTCCAGCCCGACCACGAAGAAGAACAGCGCCATCAGCCCGTCGTTGATCCACAAGTGCGCGGTGTTCAGCTTGGCAATCGGGCTCCAGCCCAGGCTATCGTGAAACAGCGCGTGATAGCCGTGGGCGAGCGGCGAGTTGGCCGCGATCATCGCTGCCAATGCAACCACGATCAGCAGCACCCCGGCACCAGCCTCGCCCCCGAACAGCCGCACGGCCAGCGAGCCAAGCGCGGCGAAGGGGTGACGGCGACGGGTCATCGCTTCAGATTGCGGGGAAAATCGCGCTTGGCAATCGAAACCGGACAGTGCCGGATCGGGACGAAAATACCGGGACCTGGGACCAAGGATTTATTCACCGGCGCAAAGTCTAGCAAGCACATCCGAAATCGAATTGTCCTGATTCTTGCGCGTTGCAACTAAGCAGCCTTGGCGATAGGCAGTCTATTCTTTGGTACGAACTTTGGGGGCGCGACTCGGGGGCATGAACGGGGCCGGTTCTGGTTGGCAGGCGCTGCTGGAAGGGCTGGTGCTGTTCGAGCATGAGCTGCTGGCTTTTGCCGCCTTCTGGTTCTGTGTCGGCCTGATCGATGAATTCGCGATCGACCTGACCTGGCTGTGGCTGCGCCTGACCGGCCGGGCCAGAACCATCGAACTGCCTGTCGGCTACGGCGCGGAGCCGCTTTCAGGCCATGCGGCGGTGCTGATCCCGGCCTTTCAGGAATCGCCGGTCATCGGTGCGACGATCGGCCACATGCTCGGCGCCTGGCCGCAGCGCGAACTGACGATCTATGTCGGGTGTTACCGCAACGATGCCGCGACCATCGCCGCTGCCAGTGCTGCAGCGGGTAGCGATCCGCGGGTGCGGATCGTGGTCCACGGCGCCGAAGGGCCGACCACCAAGGCCGATTGCCTCAACCGGCTGTACCGCGCGCTCGAAGCGGATGAGGCGCGGCTGGCGCGCAGCTATGCCAGCGTGATCCTCCACGATGCCGAAGATATGGTCCATCCGGCCGAACTGCAGGCGATCGATGCGGCGCTGGTCTTGCGTGATTTCGTGCAGTTGCCGGTCCGGCCCGAACTGCAACCCCGGTCGCAATGGATCGCCGGGCATTATGCCGACGAATTCGCCGAAAGCCATGCCAAGGGGATGGTCGTGCGGGCGGCGCTGGACGCCCCGCTTCCCGCCGCCGGGGTCGGCTGCGGGGTTTCGCGCAGTGCGCTCGGCGAATTGGCGGCACGCCGCTCCGCTGATGGGGAGGCCGGGCCGTTCGCACCCGATTGTCTGACCGAGGATTACGAACTCGGCCTGGTCATGTCGCAAGGCGGGCGCGGCAGCGCGTTCCTGCGGATGCGCGACGATTCGGGCGCGCTGGTCGCGACCGGCTCGTTCTTCCCGAGCCGGCTCGACGCTGCGGTGCGCCAGAAGACCCGCTGGATTCACGGGATCGCCCTGCAGGGGTGGGACCGGATGGGCTGGAGCAGCAACTGGGTTGAGCTGTGGATGGCACTGCGCGACCGGCGCGGGCCACTGACGGCATTGGTGCTGGCGTCGGCCTACCTGTTGCTGGTGGTCGATTCGATCCTTTTGGGGCTGTCTTACGCCGGGTTGAGTAAACCGCTCGTGCTGTCGCTGCCGCTCAAAGTGATGCTGCTGGCCAGCTTCGTCGGCTTCCTCGGGCGCGCAGCGATGCGGTTTGCCTTTACCGCCCGCGAATATGGCGTGGCCGAAGGAATCATCGGTGTCCTGCGCATCCCGGTCGCCAACATCATCGCGATCATGGCCGGTCGCCGCGCGCTGGTGGCCTATTTCCGCTCGCTCCGCACCGGCAAGGTGGTGTGGGACAAGACCGCGCACGAGGCTCACCCGGCCAGCGCCGCACTGCAGCAGGCGCAGGCATGAAGATGCCGCCCCGCTCGACCCGGCGCGGCCAGCCGCTGACCGCGCTGGTTTTGCTGCTGGTCGGCTGGATCGGCGCGCGTACCGCGCTATGGGCAGCCGCGCCACCAGATCTCGAAGCGCCCCTGGCGGTTTCGGCCTCGGCTGCACCCGCCGCAAAGGCCAGGCTGGTGCCGCAACCCGGTGGCGATCACAGCAAGGATGCCGAACCGGCCGACCCGCGCCCGCGGTTGATTCCAGCAGATCAAGCCCCGCCGCCGGTCACTTCGGTGCCGCTTGAACCCGGACCCCGGCCGACCACCGAAGCGCCTGGGCCGGTTCCGCCGCGGATCGCCGCCGGGCACCAGTTGCTGTTCATGGCGGCCGTTTCGGCCATGCCGGTGCCCGAGGAAGGCCTGGCGGCCGCGCCGATCGCAGCGTCGACCGCGCCACCGGTCCCCTATCTCCCCAGCGCGCGTAGCCAGGCGCTGCGCTGGTCGGCCGATGGCTGGATCCTGTGGCGTCAGGGCGGCAATGGCTTCAACCTGCCCGGGGCCGGACTGCCGGGGGCGAGCCTGCCCTCGGGCGCCTATGGCTCCAGCCAGGCCGGACTGGTCCTGCGCTACCGGCTGGCACCAGACAGCCTGCTCCGTCCGACGCTCTACCTGCGCGCCAGTTCCGGGCTCTATCGCCCGCGCGGTGAAGAGCTGGCGGCCGGGCTGGCGCTGCGGCCGTTGCCGCGGCTCCCGGTCTCGCTCATGGGCGAGGCCCGCGTGACCCGCACGGCAACCGGCGACGTGATCCGTCCAGCCTTCGCCGTGGTCAGCGAGTTTCCGCCGGCCGCGCTCCCGCTCGGCTTCCGGGGCGAGCTCTATGGCCAGGCCGGCTGGGTTGGCGGCAAGGATCACACCGCGTTCATCGATGGCCAGGCCCGGATCGACAAGCCGGTGCTGCGGGCCGGGAAGGCCCAATTGCGGCTGGGTGCCGGGGCCTGGGGCGGGGCGCAGGACGGGGCCAAGCGGCTTGACCTTGGCCCCAGCGCCAGCTTCGATCTGCCGGTCGGGCGGGTCAACACCCGGCTCAGTGCCGATTACCGGTTCCGGGTCGCAGGCGATGCTGCTACGGGTTCGGGCGCGGCGGTGACATTTTCTGCGGGTTTCTGACGACCCCGGCCTTTTTTTGGCCGCGGCACCGGTCTAGACCCGCAGTCAAGCAATGGACGTCTACCTTCCGATAGCCAACCTAGCGGTCAACGGCCTGGTCATCGTCGCGCTTGGCGCGCTGACGGGCATCCTCTCGGGCATGTTCGGCGTCGGCGGCGGGTTCCTGACCACGCCGCTGATGATCTTTTACGGCATTCCGCCGACCGTCGCGGCCGCCTCGGCCGCCAGCCAGGTGACGGGCGCCTCGGTCTCGGGCGTGCTGGCCCACACCAAGCGCGGCGGGGTCGATTACCAGATGGGCGGGGTGATGGTGGCCGGCGGGATCATCGGCACCGGGATCGGGGCCGTGCTGTTCCGGCTGTTGCAGGAACTGGGTCAGATCGACGTGGTGATCAACGTTCTCTATGTCCTGCTGCTCGGCGGGATCGGCTATGTGATGGCCAAGGAAAGCTGGCAGACGCTCCAGGCGCAGAAGACCGGGGTGCCGCTGCCCGCGCGCAAGCGCCGCCACCATCCGATGGTTGCCAGCCTGCCGCTGCGCTGGCGGTTCTATCGCTCGGGGCTCTACATCTCGCCGCTGGCGCCACTGCTGCTGGGGGTGTTCACCGGAATCCTGACCATGCTGATGGGGATCGGCGGGGGGTTCGTGCTGGTTCCGGCGATGCTCTATATCCTGGGGATGAGCGCCAACGTGGTGGTCGGCACCTCGCTGTTCCAGATCCTGTTCGTGACCATGGCGACCACCATGATGCACGCGATGACCACCCGCGCGATCGATATCGTACTCGCCGCGCTGCTGCTGATCGGCTCAGTTTCGGGGGCGCAGATCGGCGCGCAGATGGCCCAGCGGATTCCGGCCGAGCGGCTGCGGCTGGTGCTCGCGGTGCTGGTCCTGCTGGTCGCCGCGCGGCTGGCGCTGGGGCTGGGCTGGCGACCGGAAGAAATCTACACGGTCACCCCCTCGTGAGAGTGCTGCTGGCCCTGCTGTTCCTGCTGCTGACCGGCGCACGCGATCCGATCCTGGTGCCCGAGGTATCCCAGCATGAGGTTCAGGTCCGCCAGGGCTTTCGCGGTACAGAGCTGTTGTTGTTCGGCGCGATCCTGACGCCCGAGGGCAGCCGCGCCGGGCAGGACTACGACATCGTCGTGGTGCTCAAAGGGCCGACCCAGTCGATCATCCTGCGCGAAAAGCAGCGGATCGCCGGGATCTGGATCAACGCTCAAAGCACCGAATTCCGCTCGGCCCCGACCTTCTTCGCGG
Source organism: uncultured Novosphingobium sp. (assembly GCA_937897535.1). Classification (GTDB taxonomy): domain Bacteria; phylum Pseudomonadota; class Alphaproteobacteria; order Sphingomonadales; family Sphingomonadaceae; genus Novosphingobium. The sequence continues at coordinate 8,524 of CALCQB010000263.1, forward strand.
TCGCCTCGTCGCGGCCGATCAAGAAAATCGTCGATGACAAGACCGCCGCGATTTACGAACTGGGCCTGCCGTGGCTGCAGCTATCCCCGATCGGGGCCTATAATCCCAAGGAACAGGCGCGTTTCTCGGCCGGGCTGGTCGATCTGATGCAGCGCGACGGGCTCTACAAGGACGATTCCCGCGGGGTGAAGATTTCGGAGCAGGTGCTGTACCAGGCCCGGATCGCGCTGCCCTCCAGCGTGACCACCGGGACTTACACCGCCGAAACCTTCGCGATCACCAAGGGCCGGGTGGTCGCTTCGGCGATCAGCCGGGTCGAGGTTCGGAAGCAGGGGTTCGAGCGCGCCGTGGCCCAGTTCGCCGAATACAACGGGTTCCTCTATGGCTTGATGGCGGTCGTGCTGTCGGTTGCGATGGGGGTCATCGCGGGCCGGTTGTTCGCGCTGGTCTAGCAAGCGGGGCTGACCGAACTTAGCCCAATTTTAACCCCTTTTCCCTAAGCCATGGTGAGCCTGCGCATAGCGGCAAGAAGGGGTCGAATTCTGCCATGAATGACATGAACGCGAGCGGTTTTGGCGGGGCCCGCATGGCCCAGGCGGCGGAAGTTCCAGTCGAGGCGGCCCAGGTTGCAGCTTCGGTCCCGCTGATCGAGAACGCCCGCGAACCAATCGGGATCGTGCTCGAGATCGCCGGGTCGGGTTCGGCGATCGCGCTTGACCTTCAGCGCCTTCAGGAATGCGCGGGCGACGACGATCCTTCGATCGCACTGGCCGGGCAGGTCGGCAGCCAGGTCAAGATCCGGGTCGGCAAGGGCTGGCTGCTCGCTTCGGTTCGGACCCAGCGCCAGGACAGCAAGACTCCCGGCGGAATTCTCGCCAATATCGACTTTCTGGGCGAGGGCGACGAGGAACGGCTGACCGGCCGGATCCACAGTTTCCGCCGCGGTGTAACGCGCTATCCGATCCCCGGCGCGCTGATCTATCCGGCGACCAGCAACGACCTCAAGCAGATCTACGCTTCGGACGGGCGGACCTCGATCCAGGTCGGCACGGTGTTCCCGACCAAGGACATCCGGGCCGGGCTCTATATCGATTCGATGCTCGGCAAGCATTTCGCGCTGCTCGGCTCGACCGGTACCGGCAAGTCGACCAGCGCCGCGCTGATCCTCCACCGGATCTGCGAACATGCCCCCGAAGGGCATATCGTGATGATCGATCCGCACGGCGAATATTCGGCCGCGTTCAAGCAGACCGGCATGATCTTCGACGTGTCGAATCTCAACATGCCGTACTGGCTGATGAACTTCGAGGAACACTGCGAGGTGTTCCTGACCACCTCGGGCAACGACCGGCAGGAAGACATGGACATTCTGTCCAAGTGCCTGCTCGCCGCGCGCTCGAAGAACCGCCTTGCTGAATCGATGGGCAAGATCACGGTCGACAGCCCGATCCCCTACCTGCTGTCTGACCTCACCAACATGATCCAGACCGAGATGGGCAAGCTCGACAAGGCGACCAGCAGTGCGCCGTTCATGCGGATCAGGACCAAGATCGACGAACTGAAGGCCGATCCGCGCTATCAGTTCCTGTTCTCCGGCATGCTGGTCGGCGATACGATGGCCGAGTTTATCGCCAAGATCTTCCGGATGCCGAGCCGCGGCAAGCCGATCTCGATCATCGACGTTTCGGGCGTTCCGTCCGACGTGACATCCACCGTGGTCGCGGTGCTGAGCCGCCTGGTGTTCGATTTCGCGATCTGGAGCCGCGATGAAAAGACCCGGCCGGTGCTGCTGGTCTGCGAAGAAGCGCACCGCTACGTGCCGAACGAGAAGAATTCGGACGGGTCCTCGGTCGGCAAGATCCTCAGCCGGATCGCCAAGGAAGGCCGTAAATACGGGGTCAGCCTGGGGCTGATCACGCAGCGGCCGTCGGACCTAGCCGAAGGCGTGCTCTCACAGTGCGGCACGATCCTCTCGATGCGGCTCAACAACGACCGCGACCAGGCCTTCGTCAAGGCGGCGATGCCCGAAGGCGCGCGCGGCTTCCTCGATTCGATCCCGGCGCTGCGCAACCGCGAATGCATCATCTGCGGCGAGG
>CALCQB010000264.1 GCA_937897535.1 uncultured Novosphingobium sp.
GCCATGAGCGCGGGCAGGGCCACGCCTTTGCCTTCGTTGAAGTGAGCGCCATTCTCCGGTGCGGCGGCGTGCTCGGTGGAAGGACTGGCGGCGGATTCGCTGCAACTGGTGAGCGCGGCGGCGCTGACGATGAGAGACAAAATGAGCAAGAGTTTCATAAAGAGGTTGGGCTAGTTTTTGGCGGTGATGAGGCTGCCGGGAGCGCCGGTGAGTTCTTCGAGCGTGAGCGCCTGCGTGCGCACGTCGCGGGCGCGCCACTCGTGTTCGATGCGGGCGCTGGCCAGTTCCGACTCGCGGGCCGCGCGGGCAACCTTCTTCTGGTCTTGCTTGCCCAGAATCTTGGACTTAACGGGGCCAGCGGGTGGGAAGATCTCCTTCATCACCCGAGCCGAGAAGTCCACACAGGCTTCGACCAACATCGGGTGCACCACTCGGGTGGCTCCGGTGAACTGCGCACCGCCGGGGGCGTCGTCGCCAAGCTGGGCGGCGGCGTAGACGTTGGCAATGCCGGCATTGCGCGTGTTGTGGAAATGGACCCGCACCGGCAGCGGCTTGATCGCTTCGCGCACTGCCGTGACCAGCGCGGCGACCTCTGCCGGGACCGCCACCCCGATCGTATCGGCCAGCGCGATCTCGACCGGCCCGGCCTCGGCCAGACTTCGGGCCATGGCCACCACCTGCGCCGGATCGACCGCGCCGGTGAACGGGCAGCCGAACGCAACGGCTATCGTGACCTGCGCCGAAGCGCCGCTGGCCTGCGCAAGGGCGATGATCTCGCGGGCCACGGCTACCGACTGCGCGCTGTCCTGTCCCTGGTTGCGCGCGCCGAACTCATCCGAGGCGACCGCGACCGCGCCGAGCTGATCGACCCCGGCAGCGAGCGCGCGCTCGGCCCCGCGCCGGTTGAGCACCAGCCCGATCCGGGTCACCCCCGCGGGCCGCCCCAGCGCCGCGACCACCGCCTCGGCATCGGCCATCTGGGGGACCTTGATCGGATTGACGAAGCTCGCCACCTCGATCCGCCGCGCCCCCGCCGCAATCGCGCGGCGGATCAGCGCGACCTTGTCGTCGGTCGAGACCAGCACGGCCTCGTTCTGCAAGCCGTCGCGCGGGCCGACCTCGACGAATTCGATGGCCTGTGTCATGGCTGCGCGGCGATCCAGTCCCGCACCAGTTCCGCCGCCGCCTGGGCCTTGTCGGTCTGGCCGAAGTAATAGTGATTGGCCCCGGGAATCAGGTGGTGGTCGATCGGGCAATTCTTCGCCGCCGCCATCAACCGCGCAGCGTGGCTGGGGGTGCAGGCATCATCGGCGCCATTCTCGATCACCAGCATCGGCGTCGCGATCCGCGCGGCGCATTTCAGGCCGTCGGCGTTTGAATCGTCATAAGACCACTGCGACAGCCACGAGCGTAGCGTGGTGAACCGCGCCAGGCCGACCGGACCGTCGTTGACCACGAACGGATCGCCCAGCATGCAATGGTTCGGCTCACGCTCGTTGGGATCGACCAGGGGATCGAGCCAGCGCGGATCGGCCATGGTCCCCTGGACGGTGAAGCAGCGTTCGTGATTGTCGAGCCCCTGCGCCTTCAGCGCGGCCAGTTCCTGCTTGACCCAGGCGGTGATCCGCCGGTTGCGGGCGATCTGGCGGGCGCGGTATTCGGCAACGAAATCGGCCGAATAGGGCGGCTTGGGCCCGTCCTTGGCATAGAGGTTCCACAGGGGATTGCGCTCGAACGGGCGGCTTTCGTCCTCGATCGAGGCATCCATCCATTCGGTCAGCGTCAGGTTGCGCGAAAGGTGCGCAGCGAGCAGCAGCACGCCATCTGCGGGAATGAACCCGGCCGCGGTCAGATCATAGGGATCGCCTGCCGGGGTATGGGTCACGCGTGGGTCCTGCGCCTCGGCCTGATAGAACAGGCTCTGCGCGCCCCCACCCGACCAGCCGCCGAGATAGACCTTGCTGTAGCCGAGCCGCTCCTTGGCGTGGCGGATCACCGCGCCGAAATCCATCACCGCGCGCTCCATGATCAGCGCGGTGTCGTTGCCGCGATAGCGGGTGTTCGCATAGATCGTGTGGACGCCCATTTTCGCCAGCATCGTCACCAGCGGCAGCCACGATCCCCCGCCGATCGGGTGCGAGAAGATCACCACCCGGTCGCTCGGCACCTCGGGCTTGAGCTGCATCGCCTCGACCGCGACCTTGCCGATCGCGCCGCCGTAAGTGTCCTTGAACGCGCTGACCTCGTCGAACACGACCATGTAGGGGATTCGTTCGAACTTCACTGTCACTCTGCCCGCTCCTCAATGGCCCGCTAATGGCGGCCTTGCGGCAGCATCGCACCCAATCGCTTTGCCCGCAATCGTTGCGGGGCCGGTTTTGTGACGAGGAGTTCGTTGTTCGGGAGTTGCGGCCAGTCAGGCCCGCTCAATGCATCCGGCTGACTGCGAAGCGGGTCAGATCACGCAGCGGCACGGCTTTGGGGCCGAACACCTCGAGCGCCTCGTGGCAAGCATGTTCGAGCCGGCTGGCCTGCCGCGCTGCACCGTCAAGGCCAAGCAGGGTCGTCGCGCTCTTGCGGCCGGCATCGGCGTCCTTGCCCACGGCCTTCCCGACCACTTCGGCATCGCCGATGCTGTCGAGCATGTCGTCGCGGATCTGGAACACCAGCCCCAGGTTCTCGGCAAATCGCAGCAGCCGCGCCCGTTCCTCGACCGAGCAGCTACCCAGCATCGATCCTGCTTCCACGGCAAAGCGGATCAATGCCCCGGTCTTGCGCGATTCGCATTCAAACACGTCTTGCGCGTTGGGTTTGGCCGGCGGGTACAGGTCCATCATCTGTCCGCCGGCCAGGCCGTCCTGGCCGACGGCCTTGGCCAGCGCCAGCACCAGCCCGGCGCGGACTGCGGGATCGGGATGAGTCGCCTCTTCAGCCAAAATCTCGAACCCCAGTGCGAGCAGCGCGTCGCCGGCCAGCACTGCGGTTGCCTCGTCGAACTTGCGGTGCAGGGTCGGGCGGCCGCGCCGCAGGTCGTCATCGTCCATGCACGGCAGATCGTCGTGAACCAGCGACTGGGCATGGACGCATTCGATCGCCGCACCGACCCGCAACGCCTGGGCATAGGACCCGCCGACCAGATCGCCGACCGCCGCGACCAGCAGCGCGCGGAACCGCTTGCCGCCGCCCAGCGTGGCATAGCGCATCGCCTCCGCCAGCCGCCGGTCGCGCCCGCGCGCGTGCCCGATCGCAGCGTCAAGTTCGGTCTCGATATCCTGCCGCAGCCGCGACAGCCGGTCTTCCAGGTTGCCCGACAGTGCCTCGGCGCGGAGCGTGTCGAGCGAGACGGGACGGAACCGGACCCGCTCGGCGATCCCCTCGCTCTCGACAATCTCACAGCCGAGCGCAGCCAGCGCATCGCGCACTCCAATGACCGCGCTTTCGGGGGTCGAGGCGGCAGCGGTAAGGCCGATGGTGGTCGCGGCCAGCACTGCCTCCAGCGGCAAGGCGGCGGCGTCGGCGATCAGCCGGGCATCGCGGCAACCGGCATCGCGGGCCACTTCGACCAGCCGACGGGCGTTGGACGACATCGTGTCGCCGACCACCAGCACCAGATCGCTGTCCCGCGCAATCGCTTCGATCGCTTCCTGGCGGTTGCTGGTCGCATAGCAGATGTCGCTCGACCGCGGACCGGCCACATCGCGGAATCGCGCCCGGATTGCCGCGATCATCCCGGCCGCGTCACGCATCGAAAAGGTAGTCTGGACCGCATAGGCCACGGCCGCGTTGGGCGGCAGGTCAAGCGCGTCAAGATCGTCCGGCCTGCACACGACCGAAACCGCCCCGGCCGGAACCTGGCCGAGCGTGCCGACCACCTCGGGATGACCGAGGTGGCCGATCAGCAGGACATGGCGTCCGCCCCGGTACCAGGCTTCGACTTCGGCATGAACTTTAGCCACCAGCGGGCAGATGGCATCGGCGACCCGAAGGTTGCGACCCTGGGCTGACAACTTGACCGAACGGGCGCTGCCGTGTGCGGAAAGGATCGCGATCGCGCCTTCAGGGATCTCTTCGATCTCCTGGACGAAAACCGCTCCCAGCCGTTCGAGCCGTTCCACCACCGCGCGGTTGTGGACGATCGCCCGGCGCACGTAGACCGGGGTCCCGTGCCGCTGCAGCGCCTGTTCGACCGCTTCGATCGCCCGCTCTACTCCGGCACAGAACCCGCGAGGATTGGCCAGCAGCACACGGCGCTGCGGGACCTTTCCATTATGGGCATTCGCAGAAGTGATCGAACTGGCAGCCATGGCACTCCTTCAGGTGTTTAGACTGCTGCTTTCGGCGCGATTGCGGTATCCCCCCTTTGGGACAGGTTGCTCGCAGCCTTTCAAGGAATAGGTGCGCTGTCATGCCCAAACCAACCACTGCGATCGTTATCGGTTCCGGCTTCGGCGGGCTTGCCCTGGCGATCCGCCTGCAAAGTGCCGGGGTGGAGACCACCGTGGTCGAAGCCCGCGACCGGCCGGGCGGGCGGGCCTATGTCTGGAAGCAGGACGGTTATACCTTCGATGCCGGACCGACGGTGATCACCGATCCGGCCTGTCTGAAAGAACTGTGGGCGCTGTCCGGCAGCAAGCTGGCCGACGACGTGACCCTGCTGCCGGTCCAGCCGTTCTACCGCCTGCTGTGGAACGACGGGACCCGGTTCGATTATTCGAACGACGAGGCGCAGCTCAACGCCGAAATCGCCAAGCTCGATCCGGCCGATGTCGCGGGCTACGCGCGGTTCCTCGAATACTCGCAAGGGGTTTACGAGGAGGGCTACCTCAAGCTCGGGGCGGTGCCGTTCCTCGATTTCAGTGCCATGCTCAAGGCTGCGCCCGCGCTGGCGCGTTACCAGGCCTGGCGCTCGGTCTATTCGGTGGTCTCGGGCTATGTCCGCAACGACAAGCTGCGCCAGGCGCTGTCGTTTCACAGCCTGCTGGTCGGCGGCAATCCGATGAACACCAGCAGCATCTATGCATTGATCCACCAGCTCGAAAAGCTGGGTGGGGTGTGGTTCGCCAAAGGCGGGACCAATGCGCTGGTCAACGGGATGGTCGCACTGTTCGAACGGCTCGGCGGCACCTTGCTGCTGGGCGAAAAGGTCTCGCGGATCACCCACCAGGGCGAGCGGGTGACCGGCGTGGAAACCGCGTCAGGCCGCAGCCTCACCGCCGATATGGTCGCCAGCAACGGCGATCTGGTCCACAGTTACGGCCTGATCGAAGGATCGGGCTATGCCGCCAGGAAAGTGCGTTCGCTGCGCCGCAAGCGGTTTTCGCCCAGCCTGTTCGTGGTCCATTTCGGGCTCACCGGCAGCTTCCCCGACATTGCCCATCACTCGATCCTGTTTTCGGACCGCTATGGCCCGCTGCTCAACGATATCTACAAGACCGGGCGGCTCGCGGACGATCCCTCGATCTACCTGCATCATCCCAGCGCGACCGATCCCGACATGGCGCCGGTCGGCAAAGCTGCGTTCTATGCCCTGGCCCCGGTGCCGCACATGGGGCGCGCGCCGGTCGACTGGGAAGTCGAGGGACCGCGCTACCGCGACGTGGTGCTGGGCCGGGTGCGCGATCTGCTGATCCCAGATCTCCACGATCGGCTCGACACCTGCTTCCACTACAGCCCGCAGGACTTCCACGACGATCTCGGCGCGCATCTCGGCAGCGCTTTCAGCCTTGAGCCGGTGCTGACCCAGAGCGCGTGGTTCCGCGGCCACAACCGCGACGATCATTTCGCCAATCTCTATTTCGTCGGGGCGGGAACCCACCCTGGGGCCGGAATTCCGGGGGTGGTCGGCAGCGCCAAGGCCACCGCCAGCCTGATCGTATGATCCGGACCGGTGTGCTATAAGTGCCTGCCATGCCCGCAATCGAACTCGCCCTGATCTTTGCCGCCACCGTCGCCGGGATGGAGCTGTTCGCCTATGCGATGCACCGCTGGGTGATGCACGGGCCGGGCTGGTTCCTCCACGAAAGCCATCACCGCGCCCGGACCGGGTGGTTCGAGCTGAATGATCTCTATGCCGTGATCTTTGCCGTGCCCTCGATCACCCTGATCTGGCTCGGCGTGCAGGAAGGCTGGGGCGCGGGGGTTACCGCAATCGGAGCGGGCATCGCTGCCTATGGCGCGATCTATTTCGGGTTCCACGACTGGATCGTCCATCGCCGCCTGCCGCACCGGATCGTGCCCAAAAGCGAATATTTCAAGCGGATCGTCCAGGCCCACCGGCTGCACCACGTGGTGGAGAGCAAGCACGGCACGGTCAGCTTCGGGTTCCTGTGGGCCCCGCCGGTCGAAGTGCTCCGGGCCGAGCTGCGCGCCTCAGGCGATGGCCGCCTGCGCGAGCCGACCTTTCAGGACTGACCCGGCCAGGTCCACAACCCGGTGCGCGGGGCTGGTGGCGCCACCAGAACACTGCGCGCCGCTGCCAGGCCCAGCAGGCCCAGCTTTCCAGCCCCGCTGACCCGGACCCGCTGATCCCAGGCATGCTCGCCGAGCCCCAGCACCTTCTCCCCAATCGCGCCGTAAATCCCGTCGGCAGCGAGCACCGCGAGCCGCGAGCGCAGCGGCAGCCGCGCGGCACCGACCCGGGCGGAGGCGCGATAGGGCCGCGACAGCAGCACCAGTCGCGCGGCCAGCCCCGCCACCGCGGCACGGCTTTCGGGCCTGGCCAGATCGTTTTCGGCCATGCCTGCCTCCGCCAGCCACTCGCACGGCAGATAGCACCGGCCCACCGCCGCATCGGGCACCACATCGCGGGCGATATTGGCCAGCTGGAACGCCAGCCCGAGATCGCAGGCGCGGTCGAGGGTGTCCTTGTCCTGCGGCGACACCCCCATCACCACCGCCATCATGCAGCCGACCGTTCCGGCAACGTGGTAGCAATAGCGCAGCAGGTCGGCCTCGCTCTGCGGCCGCCAGTCCGCTGCATCGAGCGCGAAGCCGGCCAGGTGGTCGGCGATGAAACGGCGTGGCATCGCGGTCTCACGCGCAACCTGCCGCAGCGCTTCAAACGGCAGCGGGACCGGGGCGTCGCCTTCGAGAGCACCAGCAGTCAGCGCTTCGAGCTGGCCTTGCGCGGCGGCGGGATCGTGCGGTGCGACGGCATTGTGGCCCAGCTCCTGTCCATCGGTGATATCGTCCGCCGCACGGCACCAGGCGTAGAGCAGCCAGGCCCGCTCGCGCGTGGCGGGCGCAAACAACCTGCTCGCGGCGGCAAAGCTTTGCGAGCCCTGCGCGATCGTATCGCGGGCCGCGGCGACCAGCGCGGCGCGGCTACTCATCGCCGGATCAGCGCGCGCAGCGCCGCGCCAACCGGCACCGGCGGGCGGCCCGACAGGATCCGCATCCGGTCGGTCAGGCGGGGCGTCCCGGCATAGAACCGGGCGATCAGGCCGGCCGGCAAGCGGTAGAAATGCTCGAATATGCGGTAGCGTTGGTCGGGCTGCGCGGCATGGAACAGCATCCGGTTGAGCACCCGGAAAAACCGCATCTGCTGCCAGTGCCGGATGAACCGCCCGCGCGACCATTGCGCCAGCGCAGGTCCGTCAAAATCGCCGTTGCGGGCAGCCAGGGCCTCGGCCAGCTCGAGCGCCAGACCGAACGAATAGCCGGTGGTGGCATGGAAGAACCCGCCGGACAGGCCAAGCCGGGCGACCGGATCGCCTTGCGGCCAGAATAGCTCCGGATCCCCGCCGATCAGGATCGGCAGGACCCCGACCTCGCGCCGCAGCTCTTCCCCGGCAATTCCGCGTTCTTCGGCCAGAGCCCGAACCCGCTCAGCAATATCCTCAACCGCAAGATCCGGGCCGTCGCTGTAATAGGTGTCCTCGACCAGCACCCGCTGCGGCCCCAGCGGCAGGACATAGACGAACCGGTAGCCGTCGATCTGCGGGACCGTGGCATCCATCACCACCGCACAATCGGGCTCGGGCGCGGCGGCGGCGAATTCGATCCCGACGAATTTCTGCCAGCCCAGCTCCAGCCCCGGCATTGCCCCTTGCGGACCGCGGGCATCGATCACCGCGCGCGCCGCGATCCGTTCGCCGCCAGTCAGGGTCACGCTATCGGCCGTGAGCTGTTCAACCTTCGCCCCCGTCCGCCATTTGCCGGCCGGGAGCTTCGCCCGCACCAGCGCGTCGAGCGCGCTTGAAGCAACCGAATTGTAGGCGACAGGAAACTCGCGGCTGCGCCCCGGGAACTGCACCCGGTGCCGCGGCCAGCGGACCGGTGCGAGCGCGGCGACCAGATCGCGCGCCGATTCGGGCACATCGCTGTCGAAAAACGACCAGGTATGGTCCCCGCCAAAGCGCTCACCGCCTTCGAGCAGCAGCACCGGCAGGTCGGGACGCCGCTGGTGCAGGCGCAGCGCGGCCAGCGCGCCTGCCAGCCCGCCGCCTACGATCACCACGGGCAAGTTCGCTGCCATCGCGGGATCGATAGCCGCGATCGCGGGCCGCGCCTAGCCGCCCCAAGGTTCACGCGGGTCTGGCTTTTTCAGCGGTCACCGCTATGCGCCGGGGATGAACCTTTGCCCAGGCCTCACCCTTCTTCGTATTGCCCCGCTTGTCACCGCTCTTGCGCTGGGCATGGCGCAGCCCGGTCTGGCCGAGGCGGGACCGGCCTCGCTGGCGGTTTCGGTCACCGGGATCAAATCTGCCAAAGGCGTGATCCGGCTGGCGCTGTGCCCGGCGCAGGCCGGCTTCCCCGATTGCAAGGGCAAGGTGGTGCGCAGCGCCGCCCTGCCGATCGTCAATGGCACCGCACACACCGTACTGACTGGCCTCGCGCCGGGCAGCTATGCAGTCAGCGTGTTCCACGATGCCAATGCCAACAATAAGCTGGATACCTTCGTCGGAATTCCGAAAGAAGGGTACGGCTTCTCGCGCAACCCCTCGTTCAAGCCGCGCGCACCCCGGTTCAACGAAGCCGAACTGAGCGTCAGCGGCGACATGAGCACCACGATCAAGCTGCGCTACCTGTTCTAGCCGCCTCGTTCGATTACCCCCCTCGTTGAAGGGCTATGCAACCGCGCGTGTTGGGCATAGCTTCAGGTGCGGTCCCGCTATTGCGGAGCGCATTTGGGGAGGTTGTCCGATGGCCGTAACCGACCATGTCGATTTCGACGGATTCATGAACGGGGTGAAGCGGCGCAATCCGCACCAGGACGAATTCGTCCAGGCGGTGCAGGAAGTGGCCGAGGACATCTTCGATTTCATCGCCGACAAGGAGGAATACCACCAGGCCCAGATCCTGCGCCGGATCGCCGAGCCGGACCGCGTGGTGTCTTTCCGGGTCTGCTGGGAAGACGATGCCGGCAACATCCGCGTCCAGCGCGGCTGGCGGGTCCAGAACAACAACGCGATCGGGCCGTACAAGGGCGGGATCCGGTTCCATCCCTCCGTCACCGAATCGGTGCTCAAGTTCCTGGCTTTCGAACAGACCTTCAAGAACGCGCTTACCGGCCTGCCGATGGGCGGCGGCAAGGGTGGTTCGAACTTCAACCCCAAGGGCAAGTCGGTGCGTGAGATCATGCGGTTCTGCCAAAGCTTCATGACCGAACTCTATCGCCACATCGGCGCCGACATCGACGTGCCGGCTGGCGACATCGGGGTCGGCGGGCGCGAGATCGGTTTCATGTTCGGCCAGTACAAGCGGATCACCAACGAATTCACCGGGGTGCTGACCGGCAAAGGGCTCGAATGGGGTGGCTCGCTGATCCGGACCGAAGCAACGGGTTATGGCGCGGTCTATTTCCTGGCCGAGATGCTGGCCACGAAAGGCCAGGACCTGACCGGCAAGACGGCGGTGGTTTCGGGATCGGGCAATGTCGCGACCCATGCCGCCGAAAAGATCGTCCAGCTGGGCGGAAAAGTCCTGACGCTGTCGGATTCGGGCGGATTCATCCACGACCCCGACGGTCTCAGCCACGAGAAGATCGACTGGGTCAAGGCTCACAAGACTCACCGGCGCGGCCGGATCGAGGACTATTGCGAGGCATATCCGGGGGCCACATTCCACGCCGGCCAGACCCCGTGGGGTGTGCCGTGCGATGTCGCCTTGCCGTGTGCGACGCAGAACGAACTGCTGGGCGAAGATGCCAAGGCACTGGTCGCGAACGGCTGCATCGCCGTGGCCGAGGGCGCCAATATGCCGACCGATCTGGCGGGGGTCCATGCGTTCAAGGACGCGAAGATCCTGTTCGCTCCGGGCAAGGCGGCGAACGCCGGCGGAGTCGCGGTATCGGGGCTGGAGATGAGCCAGAATTCGGCCCGCCGTTCGTGGTCGGAAGCCGAATTGCAGCAGATGCTCAAGGACATCATGACCGGCATTCACCAGCGCTGCCTGGTTTATGGCACCCGTGAGCCGGGCTACTGCGACTATGTCAAAGGCGCCAATATCGGCGGGTTCAAGAAGGTCGCCGATGCGATGCTGGCCTTCGGGGTGGTGTGAGGGAAGCCGGGGTGGCTGAAGCAGAGCCAGTCAAAGCCGCCCCGCCGCCCTCGGCCGCGCC
>CALCQB010000265.1 GCA_937897535.1 uncultured Novosphingobium sp.
CCGGTCAGCAGCCCCAACATCGTCAGCGTCGAGGTCCGCGACAGTGCCCATCCCGAATTCGGGATCATCACCCTGGTGTTCGTGCGCAAGGCGTCGGCTCCGGGCGGGCTTGAACTGACGAGCTGGGCCGCGCTCGATTCGCAAAAGACGCTGACCCGCGTGAACCTGTCGAATCATCAATACGGGGTCGCGGTCCCCGACAACGCTTTCAAATTCAACGATCCCCGTCCTGCCAATCGTCGATGAAGGTAAACGGCTCGTCGTGGACCGTGCCTGACATGCGACAATTTGCGACAAAACCGGCGCGATTGTTCATGGCACGGCAAGGCAAATCGGCCTAAAACTGTTCTCGACGGCAAGGCTTGAGACGGGTTTCCCCCCTGTTGCCCAAGTCTCCTGTAGGGCCGAACCGTCAAGCGTGACGAACGCACAAAGGAACCCTCGGTCCACTGCCCCCGGACCGAGGGTTTTTTCGTGGGTGGGGTCGGGGCGTGGGTTCGTCCTGGGCGTCGATCCTCCAGCCTTGCCGCTCCGCCACTCCCCCCCTAAAGCCGCCAGATGATTTCAATCGCCACCTGGAACATCAATTCGGTCCGCCTGCGGATCGATCAGGTCAGCCGGTTCCTGACCGAGCAGGCCCCCGACGTGCTGTGCCTGCAGGAGATCAAGACCGAGGAGAAGCACTTCCCGCACGCGGCGTTCGAGGCGTTGGGTTACACTTACCGCGCGGTGCATGGGCAGAAGGGCTATCACGGGGTCGCCACGGTCAGCCGGATCCCCATCCGCGAACTGACCCGCAACGACTGGCAGGCCAATGGCGAGGCGCGCCATGTCGGGGTCGAACTGCTGGGGGCCGGGCAGGGCCTGGTGCTCGAGAACGTCTATATCCCGGCCGGCGGTGACATTCCCGATCGCGAGCAGAATGCCAAGTTCGGCCAGAAGCTCGATTTTTTGGAGCGGATGGCCACCTGGGCCGACGCGCTCGACCGGCCGACGCTATTGGTGGGTGATTTCAACATCGCGCCGCTGGAATGCGACGTCTACGATCACAAGGCGCTGCTCAAGGTGGTCAGCCATACCCCGACCGAGATCGAGGCGCTGTACCGGCTGCGCGATGCCCACGGCTGGGAGGACCTCGGCCGCAAGCATATCCCCGCGCCGGAGCGCAACTGGACCTGGTGGTCGTACCGAACCTTCTGGCAGGAGAAGGACCGCGGCCGGCGGCTCGATCATATGTGGGCCTCACCCGAACTGGCGGCGCAATCGCATTCCCACCGCTTCGTCGAGGAAACCCGCCGCTGGGATCAGCCGAGCGACCACGTGCCGCTGATCACGGAATTCAGTCTTTGAGTTCGGCGGCCCGCCGCGTTGCCCAGGCGCTCGACGCGCTGCGCCACGGCTGGCCGATCGCGCTGGACGGGGCGTTTACGTTGCTCCCGGCCGAAACAGGGCTGGGGGCGGCGCAGGCCCGGACCATGCTGATTTCCTGCGCCCGCGCGGTCACGCTCAAGCTCGCCAACCAGCGCGAGGCGGCGGTGCCCGAGGCGCCGGTGCTGATCCGTGCCGCCGACCCGTTCGATCTGGCGGCGGCGCGGGCGCTGGCCGATCCGGCGCTCGATCTGACCTGGCCGATGAAAGGCCCGTTCCGGGCCGAGCCGCTGCTGCACGAGGCGGCCGCCCGCGCGGCGATGGAACTGGCGCGGCTCGCAGGGATCCTGCCGGCGTTCCTGGTCGATCCCGACCCGAGCGGCGAAGCGGTCCCGGTGGCGGCCTCCGATCTCGCTGCGTGGAAGGACACAGCCAAGCTGGCGATTGCCGCCCGGGCGCGGCTGCCGATTGAAGCCTGCGACACGGCCGAGATCGTTGCGTTCCGCTCGGCCGATGATCTGCGCGAACACGTCGCACTGGTGATCGGGTCACAGACCGGCGACCGCGCGCCGCTGGTCCGGCTCCATTCGGAGTGCCTGACCGGCGATATCCTTGGCAGCCTCAAGTGCGATTGTGGGCCGCAGCTCGACGCGGCGCTGCGGGCGATGGCCGCTGAGGCGGCGCAAGGCGGCTGGGGCGTGTTGCTCTACCTGCGCCAGGAAGGCCGCGGGATCGGTCTGATCAACAAGCTGCGCGCCTATGAATTGCAGGACCAGGGGTTCGATACCGTCGACGCCAATACCCGGCTCGGCCTGCCCAGCGAAGCGCGCGACTTCCCGGTCGCGGCGCGGATGCTCGACCTGCTGGGGGTGCGCGCGATCCGGCTGATGACCAACAACCCGGCCAAGGTTGAGGCGTTGCAAGCGGCCGGGGTAGTGGTGGCAGAACGGGTCCCGCACCAACTTCCGCCCAACCCGCACAATGCGCGTTATCTCGATACCAAGCGCGATCGATCCGGGCATTTGCTGTGAGTGCTGCACCGGCTTTCGACTAGGTGTCGCTGTCCTTTGGTGGCCGCCCGCGCCTGGCGGGCTCGCTCGTCTGCACCTTGACCCCGCGCCGGCCAAGGGCCTCGCGCAGCAAGACTTCGACCTGGGCGTTGACCGAGCGCAAGTCCGCCGCTGCGGTTCGCTCCAACGCGGCGTAAAGCGCCGGATCGAGCCGCAGCGGGAAGGCTTTCTTTGAGGCGGGCGGCATGGCTCAATGCGTCAGTAAAGCGAACCGGTGTTGACGATCGGCTGGGTGTCACGCTCGCCGCACAGCACCACCATCAGGTTCGAGACCATCGCCGCCTTGCGCTCGTCGTCGAGGTGGACCACGCCCTTTTCGGACAACATCGACAGCGCCATCTCGACCATCCCGACCGCGCCTTCGACCAGCGTCTTGCGTGCGGCGACCACTGCCTCGGCTTGTTGGCGGCGCAGCATCGCCCCGGCGATTTCCTGGGCATAGGCCAGGTGGGTAAAGCCGCACTCGTCAACCGAGATTCCGGCCATCTGCAGCCGCGCGATCAGTTCCTTGCGCAATTCGACCCCGACCTCGTCGTGGTTGCCGCGCAGCGTAATCTCGGCGTGGGCGAAATCGTCATAGGGATAGCGCGAGCCGATCGTGCGGACCGCCGCTTCGATCTGGACCATCACGAAGGCCTTGTAATCGTCGACGTCGTAAAGCGCCTGCGCGGTATCGACCACCCGCCAGACCACTTGGGCGGCCATCTCGATCGGGTTGCCGCGCAGGTCGTTGACCTTGATCTTGTCCGACACGAGGTTGTTGGCGCGGACCGAGATCTTGGTCTTGCCCATCCACGGCCAGACCCAGCGAAGACCAGTGTTGCGATCGGTGCCGCGGTACGAGCCAAACAGCGTGATTGCCGCAGCCTGGTTGGGCTGGATCATGTAGAACCCGCTGGCGAGGATCACCAGCGCGACCGCGCTGAGCCCGGTCGAGACGACAAAGCCGAACACCGCGCTGTCTTCGGGATTGGAACCGGCGAAAGCGATGATCCGGAAAATCGTCAGCGCCAGCAGCGCCAGGAAGGCGACGAAGATCAGGTAGCCGCTGGTTGACCAGGCCCGGCGCTCGGCGCTGGCGGTCATCGAATTATGCGAATCGGTCATGGGTAATCCCCTTTAATGTGATATCACTTTAATATCGTCTTATCCTGTGCTGTCAATCGACCTTGAAATCGGAGCGAATCGGTCATAATAAGGCGGCGCGGGACCGGGCCCCTCTGGCGCGGCGCTTATGACCAACACCCCATCCTTGGTCGGCGCTGCGTGATGTCGGACCGCATCGGATGCACCGATGCCAGGGTCCGGGTTTTCCCCCTCCCAACCCGACAAGGCCCTTGGCTCGGTGTGTCCGATCAAACGTCAACACGTTGCGATAGGGACCGAATCTCATGGAATTTCTGTTTGCCGACTGGCTGGGCACCCCGGCCTGGTTCTGGTTATCGTTCGCCGGCCTGGTGCTGGCGCTGACCGCTTTCGATCTGGGGGTGCTCCACAAGGAGGACCGCGAGATGGGGATCGGTGAATCGCTCAAACTCACCGCTTTCTACATCACCATTGCCATGGCATTCGGGGCCTGGGTCTGGATCGCCAAGGGCGCTGATCTGGGCATGAAATACTACACCGGGTTCTTCATCGAAAAGGCGCTGTCGATTGACAACGTCTTCGTGATCAGCCTGATCTTCAGCTTCTTCGCGATCCCGGCCCGATTCCAGTACCGCGCGCTGTTGTGGGGAATCCTGGCGGTGATCGTGTTGCGCGGGGCGATGATCGCGGCTGGTGCGGCGCTGGTCGAGCAGGCCTATTGGGTGCTCTATATTTTCGCCGCGTTCCTGGTGTTCACCGGGATCCGGATGTTCTTCGCCGGGGATCACGCCCCCGACATCGCCAGGAATCCGGTGGTGCGGTGGATTTCCTCCCACATGCGGGTGACCAAGGAACTGCACGACCAGCATTTCTTCGTGAAGGTCCCGGACGAGAAGACCGGCAAGCTGGTCTCCGCCGCAACCCCGCTGTTCCTGGCGCTGGTGGTTATCAACTTGGCCGACCTGGTCTTCGCGGTCGACAGCGTCCCGGCGATCTTCGCGATCACCACCGATACCTTCATCGTCTATACCAGCAACATCATGGCGATCCTCGGCCTGCGCGCGCTGTACTTCGCGCTGTCGGCGATGATCCACCGGTTCTACTACCTGAAGTATGCGCTGGCGGCGGTGCTGGTGTTCATCGGCTCGAAGATCTTCGTCGCGGACTTCCTGCTTGGCGGCGACAAGTTCCCGCCGGTTGCTAGCCTGGCGGTGACTTTCGCGCTGATCGCGGCGGGGGTGGCCTATTCGCTGTGGAAGACCCGCCACGGCGAGGATGCCGCGCCGCAGTTGCCGCACGATGAAATCCGGCCCTGAGGCATCGGTGCAAAACGTCCCCCCTCCCCTGCGGGGAGGGGTCGGGGGTGGGGGCTCGACGGCTGCGTTGAACCCCCACCCCAACCCCTCCCCACTGGGTAGGGGCTAATGCTGCCGGATAACACTGAGGAACGCCTCGCCATAGGCCTCAAGCTTGCGGGCCCCGACCCCGCCCAGTTCGCCCAGCGCGGCGAGGCTGGCGGGGCGGGCTTCGGCCATCTCGCGCAGGGTCGAATCGTGGAAGATCACATAGGGCGGCAGCCCGGCCTCGGCGGCGAGATCACGGCGCAGACCGCGTAGCGCCTCGAACAGCGGATCGCCGGCCGGGTTGACCCCGCCTGCGCGCTCGCGCCGCGGACGGCGGGTGCGCTCGGCCTTGGGGGCGAGCGCGATCAGCACTGCCGCATCGCCCTTGAGCACGTCCTTGGCATCGCCGCCCAGCGCCAGCCCGCCATGCTCGGTCGGGACCAGGCTGCCCCGGGCCTGCAGCGCGCGGGCCAGCGGGCGGAGCAGGTGCGCCTCCTCGCTCGGAACGATCCCGAACACGCTCAGCTGGTCGTGCCCGCGCTGGGTGATGCGCTCATCGCCCGCCCCGGTCAGCACTTTCTCGATATGAGCGAAGCCGAACGATTGCCCGGTGCGATAGACCGCCGAGAGCAGCTTTTGCGCCAGCGTCGTCACATCGACCACCCCGGGCGCTTCGAGGCAGTTGTCGCAGTTGCCGCAGTTCTCGGGCGGGTCCTCGCCGAAATGCCGCAGCAGCAGCGCGCGGCGGCACCCGGCGGTCTCGACCAGCCGGGCCATCGCGTCGATCCGGACCCGTTCGCCGGCGCGGCGCGCTTCCTCGACTTCGCTCAGCCGGTGCCGGGCGCGGGCGAAGTCGTCCGCCGCCCACAGCAGCAGCGCGGTCGCGGCATCGCCGTCGCGGCCGGCGCGGCCGGTTTCCTGGTAATAGCTCTCGATCGATTTCGGCACCCCGGCATGGGCGACGAACCGCACGTCGGGCTTGTCGATCCCCATCCCGAAGGCAACCGTGGCGACGATCACCATGTCTTCGCTCGCCACGAACGCGGCCTGGTTGGCGGCGCGGACCTCGGGCGGAAGGCCCGCGTGATAGGGCAGCACCGGCCGGCCGGTTGCAGTGGCGAGCTTCGCCGCCAGCTCCTCGGTCTTCTTGCGGGTCTGGGCATAGACGATCCCCGGCCCGGGCTGCTCGGCCATCAAGGCGGTCAGCTGGCGGGCGATCGTGTCGCGGTGGTTCACGACATAGCGGATGTTGGGCCGGTCGAACCCGGCGACGATCAGCCCGTCCTCGGCAATCCCGAGCTGGGTCAGGATATCGGCGCGGGTCGCGGCGTCGGCGGTGGCGGTCAGCGCCAGCCGCGGCACATCGGGGTGGGCGTCCATCAACGGGCGCAGCAGGCGGTAGTCAGGGCGGAAATCGTGGCCCCATTCGGACACGCAGTGCGCCTCATCGATCGCGAACAGGCTGACCGGTGCTTTGGTCAGCAGCTCGCGGAAGTGGCCCTGGCTGGCCCGTTCCGGAGCAACATAGAGCAGGTCGAGTTGGCCCGCACGGAACGCATCGATCGCCGCCTCGCGGTACTCTTCGCTGTCGGCGCTGGTCAGGCTGGCGGCACGGATTCCGTTGGCCGCCGCGCTGCGCAGTTGGTCGTGCATCAGCGCGATCAGCGGGCTGATCACCACGCAGGTCCCCGGCATGATCACGGCGGGCAGCTGATAGGTCAGGCTCTTGCCCGCCCCGGTCGGCATCACCGCCAGGGTCGATTGCCCGGCCATGACCCGGTCGACCACGCGTTCCTGCACTCCGCGAAAGGCGGAAAAGCCGAAAGTGGTATGAAGCTGATCGAGGAGATCGGGCTGGATCATTGCCCCTTGCGCCTAGCGGCCTAATGCCGGGCGGGGAAGGGCGCGGCCACCGATCTCTCCACAACGGACTCTTCGGCGGCGGTGAAGGCGCTGCGCCCGGTCGGTGCATCAGGCGCAACCGCGCTGGTGAAGAAGGCCAGGCCGCGTCCGCTGGCCGGGTCCCACCACAGCCCGGCCTTGAGGCCATAGGCATCGCCCGCATGGCCGATCCGGCGGCGGCCATCGCCGAACAGGTCGTCGTGACAACCCGCCCCGCCCGACCCAATGGTGTGGAGCGCCAGGCCGTAGCCGCAGAAGAACCCGCTCGCACTACCGTCTTCGCCCACACCGTTGCTGCCATCGAAGCGCCATGCCGTGCGGGTCATTTCGGCCCAGCCCCGCCGGCTGAGAAAGCCCGGCGCGCCACGCGCCAGCACCTGTCCGATCCGTGCGAGGCTCCGCATCGAGATCCTGAGGCCGCCCTGTGGACTGTAGAGCGCGCCGTTCTCACCGAGCCGATAGGCGGCGACGTTGCACAGCGAACCGGGCGCGGTGAACACCGGGCAGGCCGGCGGCTGGCCGTGGAGGTCATCGCGGGCAACCTCGCCGGTGGCGCGGTACAGCACCACCGCGCGCTTGAATGCCCCGGTCGAACAGCCTGCTCCCCAGTTGAAACAGGCGTCGAGCTTCAAGGGCTGCAGCACCAGCCGGTGCATCGCGACGTCGAACCGCTCGCCGGTCACCCGTTCGATCACGCTGCCGATCACCGGAAAGTTGAGGTTGGTATAGTGGAACCAGCCCGATCCCGGCGCGTGATCCTTGTCCCAAACGCGCGGATCGGCCAGCCGCTCGCGCAGGGTCACCCCCAGCGGGATCAGGTAAAGGTCACCGCCGTCGAGCAGGCTCGACTGGTGCGACAGCAGCAACCGCAGCGTGATGACCTTGCCGGGAAAGGCCGGATTGCGGACCGGGTAGCCGAGGTAAGCGGAGACGTCGCGATCAAGCTCGAGCTTGCCCGCATCCACCAGCCGCAGCACGCCCAGCGCGGTGACCAGCTTGGAAATCGAGGCGATCCGGACCGGATCGTCGGCGTTGACTAGCCGGTGCGTGGCGCGGTCAGCCTCGCCTTCGGCCAACACCGGGCGGATGGACTGACGATCAAAGGCGACGGCGACGGTTGCGGGCGGGGCGGCGAAAGCCGCTGCGGAAAACATCGCCGCAACGGACAGGATGGCGTGACGCAGCATAGCGACCAGCCTAGCCGGGCATCCAACGTCAGTCGAGCAGGAGCGAACGGTCTGGTTTCGGCGCGCGGATTGCCGGCCCGCAATGAATGCAGTAGCCTGCCGGAACGGGCCGCAACCTCTTGCAATGGGGAAGGGTGCTACATGGTCAAACCGGTAAAATTCGCCCACGTCGTCTATCAGACGCGTCGCTACGATGAGATGATGGCCTGGTATCGGGCCGTTTTCGAAGCCGAGGTCGTCCATCGGGACCCTGCACTTGCGTTTCTGACTTACGACGGCGAGCACCACCGCTTTGCTTTTGCAAACCTCGACGCGCTTGCTCCCGGCGGGAGCGGCAAGGACGATCGCGGGCCGATTGGGGTCAACCACGTGGCCTACACCTATGCCAGTGTCGGCGATTTGCTCGACACCTACACGCGTCTTCGTGACGCCGGGATCAGGCCCTACTGGTCGATCCATCACGGCATTACCTTGTCAAACTATTATCGCGATCCCGACGGGAACCGCATGGAATTCCAGGTCGATGCCTCAGCCGAGTATATGGAAACGGATGCCTTTCATGCCAACCCGATCGGGATCGAGGTCGACATGGAGAAACTTGTCGCGCGCGTAGTAGCAGGCGAAGACCCGGAGCAACTGCTGGACATGCCGGACGGACCAATGTCGCCGATTCCCGCTGAGCACGGGATGACCGTCTGAGGTTCAATCAATCCAGATTGGGCCGCAGCCACCGCTCGGCAACGCTGAGCTCGATCCCGCGCCGGGCGGCGTAATCCTCGACCTGATCCCGGCCGATTCGGGCTACGCCGAAGTACTGGCTTTCAGGGTGAGCGAAGTAGAAGCCTGAAACTGCGGCGGTCGGCAGCATCGCCTGGCTTTCGGTCAGCGTGATGCCGGTGCTTGCGGTCGCGCCGAGCAGGTCGAACAGGATCGGCTTGAGCGAATGGTCCGGGCAAGCCGGATAGCCCGGAGCCGGGCGGATGCCGCGGTATTCCTCGCGGATCAGCGCTTCGTTGGTGAGCTGCTCGCCCGGCGCATAACCCCACAAGGTGGTGCGCACATGGCTGTGCAGCCGTTCGGCGAAAGCCTCGGCGAAGCGGTCGGCCAGCGCTTTCAGCAGGATGTCGGAATAGTCGTCGTGCTCGGCCTGGAAGCGTTCGAGGTGCGGTTCGATCCCGTGGATGCCGACCGCGAAGCCGCCGATCCAGTCGCCATCGGGGTCGATGAAATCGGCCAGGCAGAAGTTGGCGCGGTCGCGGCTCTTGCGGATCTGCTGGCGCAGGAACGGCAGGCGGACGCGGCGTTCTTCCTCGGTCAGGTAGATTTCGACATCATCCCCGTCGCGCGCGCAAGGCCAGAACCCGACCACGCCGCGCGCGGTCAGCCATTTCTCGCTGACGATCCGCTCCAGCATCGCCTTGGCATCGGCAAACAAGGCGCGGGCGCTCTCCCCGACCACTTCGTCGGACAGCACCGCCGGATAGGTCCCCGCAAGTTCCCAGGCGCGGAAAAACGGGGTCCAGTCGAACAGTTCGACCAGATCGGCCAGGTCCCAATCGGCGAAGACGTGCAGTCCCGGCTGCTCGGGCGGCGGCGGCTTGTCGCTCATGTCGGCCTTGAAGCCGTTGGCCCGCGCATCGGCGAGGCTGAGCAGGACCGAGGGGTCCTTGCCCGAGCGGACGTCGCGGACGTGCTGGTATTCGGCCGCCGTGGCCGCGATGAACGGCTCGGCCTGGGTGTCGGACAGCAGCTGGCTCGCCACCCCGACCGCGCGGCTGGCGTCGAGCACGTGGATCACCGGGCCGTCATAGGCCGGATCGATCCGCAGCGCGGTGTGGACCTTGCTGGTGGTCGCCCCGCCGATCAGCAGCGGCATAGTCAGGCCAGCGCGCTGCATTTCCTCGGCCATGGTGACCATCTCGTCGAGGCTGGGGGTGATCAGCCCCGACAAGCCGATCATGTCGGCCTTCTCGCTGACAGCGGTTTCGATGATCTGGGTCCACGGGACCATCACGCCCAGGTCGATCACCTCGTAACCGTTGCACTGCAGGACCACGCCGACGATGTTCTTGCCGATGTCGTGGACATCGCCCTTGACGGTCGCCATCACGATCTTGCCCTTGGGCTTCGATGCGGCGGTCTTTTCGGCCTCGATGAACGGGATCAGGTGCGCGACCGCCTTCTTCATTACCCGTGCCGACTTGACCACCTGCGGCAGGAACATTTTCCCTGCGCCGAACAGGTCGCCGACGGTGTTCATTCCGTCCATCAGCGGGCCCTCGATCACTTCGATCGGACGGCCGCCGCGCGCGAAGATTTCCTGCCGGGCCAGTTCGGTATCGTCGACGATGTGGGCGTCGATTCCCTTGACCAGCGCGTGCTCGATCCGCCGGACCACTTCCCAGCCGCGCCATTCCTCCATGGCCTTTTCGGCGGCCACGTCCTTGCCCTTGTAGCTCTCGGCCAGCGCGATCAGGCGCTCGGTTGCGGTGAGGTCACCCGAAACCGGGCGGCACAGCACGACATCCTCGCAGGCATCGCGCAAAACCGGGTCGATCTGGTCATAGATGTCGAGCTGCCCGGCATTGACGATCGCCATGTCGAGCCCGGCCGGAATTGCGTGGAACAGGAAGACCGAATGCATCGCCCGGCGGACGATCTCGTTGCCGCGGAACGAGAACGACAGGTTGCTGAGTCCGCCCGACAAGTGGACGTGCGGGCAATTGGCCTTGATCTCGGCGCAGGCCTCGATGAAGTCGAGCGCGTAGCGATCGTGCTCCTCGATCCCGGTGGCGACCGCGAAGATGTTGGGATCGAAGATGATGTCCTCGGGCGGAAAGCCGATCCCGGCCAACAGCTTGTAGGCGCGCTCGCAAATCTCGACCTTGCGGACCTTCGTATCGGCCTGGCCCTTCTCGTCGAAGGCCATCACGACGACGGCGGCGCCATAATCCATGCACAGGCGCGCATGGTGGAGGAACGCGTCCTCGCCTTCCTTCATCGAGATCGAATTGACGATGGGCTTGCCCGAAACGCACTTGAGGCCGGCCTCGATCACTTCCCACTTCGAGCTGTCGATCATCACCGGCACGCGGGCGATGTCGGGCTCGGCGGCGATCAGCTTGAGGAAGGTGGTCATGGCGTGGACCGCGTCGAGCAGCCCCTCGTCCATGTTGACGTCGATGATCTGCGCGCCGT
>CALCQB010000266.1 GCA_937897535.1 uncultured Novosphingobium sp.
CTACACGACGCTCTTCCGATCTCAACTGACCACTGTGATTACCCACGCCGCCCGCATGAATCTCGTCCGAATGCAGCATCAAGCGGGTTGTTTCCAGTCCGCCCGCCGCCAGCAAGAGCAGCAGGGAAAGGATCCGCGTGATCCAGCGGGACTTTCCGGAAAGCACGAAGGAACCGCCCAGAAGCGCGATGCCGATCAACGCCGCAGGCAGCACGAACAACCACGGCACGCTCGAGTCCGGCGGCACGAAGGGCCGTGCAAGCGCCAGCGCGAGCAGATTGCAGAATGCAAAGACGTTATCAAGGTGCTGCGGGAGGCGCTGGAAGGAATGCTCGCATCGAATTGCGCCCATGCGCCAGCGTACAAAGCCACAGCCCGCGCCGCGCTCGCCAAGGTGGAGAAGCTGACCGGCAAGGGGTTCGGCCGCCCCGGCGATCCGCTGCTGGTCTCGGTCCGCTCGGGCGCGCGGGTCTCGATGCCAGGGATGATGGATACCGTGCTCAACCTCGGGCTCAACGATGCCACGGTGGAGGGCCTGGCGGCGTCTTCTGGCGATGCCCGGTTCGCCTGGGATTCGTACCGCCGGTTCATCCAGATGTATTCCGACGTGGTGCTCGGCGTCGACCATCACCTGTTCGAGGATGCACTAGAAATCGCCAAGGAAGACATGGGCTACTACGCCGATGTTGAGATGCAGGCTGAAGACTGGCACAAGCTGGTTGGCGAATATGCCGGGATCGTTCAGGCCGAACTGGGCCACCCGTTCCCGCAGGATCCGACCGAACAATTGTGGGGCGCGATCCGCGCGGTGTTCGACAGCTGGGATTCGGACCGCGCCAAGGTCTATCGCCGACTCAACGACATTCCGGGCAACTGGGGCACCGCGGTCAACGTCCAGGCGATGGTGTTCGGCAACATGGGCGATACCAGCGCCACCGGGGTCGCCTTCACCCGCGACCCGGCGACCGGCGAGAAGGCCTATTACGGCGAATGGCTGGTCAACGCCCAGGGCGAGGACGTGGTCGCCGGGATCCGCACCCCGCAGTACCTGACCAAGGCCAGCCGGGAACGCGCCGGGGCCAAGCCGCTCAGCATGGAAGAGGCGATGCCGGCCGCCTATGGCGAACTGGCGGCGGTGTTCGAGCTGCTCGAGAAGCACTACCGCGACATGCAGGACATCGAATTCACGGTCGAGCGCGGCAAACTGTGGATGCTCCAGACCCGCAGCGGCAAGCGCACGGCCAAAGCCGCGCTCAAGATGGCGGTCGACATGACCCATGAGCGCCTGATCGACGAAAAGACCGCGATTCTGCGGGTCGATCCGATGGCGCTCGATCAGTTGCTCCACCCCACGCTCGATCCCGAGGCGGTTCGCGATGTGCTGACCACCGGGCTTCCGGCCTCGCCCGGTGCAGCTTCGGGGGCGATCGTGCTCGATGCCGATACCGCCGAAAAGCTCGCTGCGCGCGGCGATTCGGTGGTGCTGGTCCGGGTCGAAACCTCGCCTGAGGATATCCACGGGATGCACGCCGCGCGCGGCATCCTGACCGCGCGCGGCGGCATGACGTCGCACGCCGCCGTTGTCGCGCGCGGGATGGGTCGGCCCTGCGTTTCGGGCGCTTCGGCGGTGTCGATCGACATGGCCAGCCGGACGCTGCGGATCGGCTCGCGTGAACTGAAGGAAGGCGACCAGATCACGCTCGACGGAACCACCGGCGAGGTCATGGCCGGGCACGTCCCGACGATCGAGCCCGAGCTGGTCGGCGATTTCGGGGTGCTGATGAGCTGGGCCGACCGGCACCGGCGGATGAAGGTTCGCACCAACGCCGAAACCCCGGCCGATTGCCGCACCGCGCGGTCGTTCGGCGCCGAAGGGGTCGGGCTGTGCCGGACCGAGCACATGTTCTTCGATGCCGGCCGGATCGCCGCCGTGCGCCAGATGATCCTGGCCGAGGACGAGGCCGGTCGCCGCGCCGCGCTGGCCAAGCTGCTGCCGGAACAGCGGGCCGACTTTGCCGGGATCTTCGAGGAGATGGTTGGCCTGCCGGTGACGATCCGGCTGCTCGATCCGCCGCTTCACGAATTCCTGCCGCACGCCGACGCCGAGTTCGCCGAGCTGTCCGACGTGATCGGGATCGGGGTCGATACGCTCAAGCGCCGCGCCGCCGAGCTGCACGAGTTCAACCCGATGCTGGGCCATCGCGGCTGCCGCCTGGGGATCACTTTCCCGGAAATCTACGAAATGCAGGTCCGCGCGATCTTCGAGGCGGCCTGCGATGTCGCGGCGCAAAGCGGTGAAGCGCCGGTCCCCGAGGTGATGATCCCGCTGGTCGCCACCCGCAAGGAACTGGCGATCCTGAAGGCGCTGGTCGATCGCACCGCAGCGGCGGTGTTTGCCGAGAAGGGCCGGACGCTGGCCTATCACGTCGGCACAATGATCGAGCTGCCACGAGCCGCGCTGATGGCCGGGGAAATTGCCGAGGAAGGCGAGTTCTTCTCGTTCGGAACCAACGATTTGACCCAGACTACTCTGGGCGTTTCGAGGGACGATGCGGGCAAGTTCCTCGGCGAATATGTCCAGCAGGGGATCTTCCCGCGCGATCCGTTCGTGTCGCTCGACATCGAGGGTGTCGGCCAGCTGGTCGAACTGGCGGCGCAGCGCGGCCGGGCGACCCGGCCCGACATCAAGCTCGGGATCTGCGGGGAGCACGGCGGCGATCCGGCTTCGATCGCGTTCTGCGAGCAGGTCGGTCTCGATTACGTCAGCGCAAGTCCGTACCGGGTGCCGATCGCCCGGCTCGCGGCGGCGCAGGCGGCGCTGCGTTAGCGGCGCCAGCCGCTGAGTGTCAGTATCTCGAACCGTTCGACGGTTCCGGTTCCAAACGCCTCGGTTGCGCGGGCCAGCGCTGTCTTGCCCAGCGGCGGGCCCGGGCGGGCGAGGCAATTGCTGAGCCCCTGCGCGCGCAGATCGGCGACCAGGCTGGCCAGGCTGGAAAACCGCACGTCGAGGTGGCGGCTGTCGACAACCGGGTCGGCCCAGCCTGCGCGTTGCAGCAGTTGCCCGCCGGCGCGGACGTCAACCGCAGGGTGGAGCCGCGGGGCCGGGCGGTCGGCGTCGGCCTCAAGCATCGCCGCGCGAAGGGCTGGCAGGCTGCCCGCGCCGCTGAAACTGGCCAACGCCAGCCCGCCCGGTGCGAGCGCGCCGCGGATATGGATCAAGGCCCCCGGCAAGTCGTTGACCGTGTCGAGCGTGCCCAGGCTTGCGATCAGGTCGAACCCGGTGACCGGGAAGGGTGCCTCCTCGGTGAAACCGGTCGCCGGTTCGGCCTCGCTGACAGTCACGCCGCGACTGCGCAGCGCTGCGGCGAGGGCACCGGTGCGTTCGCCGATCAGCAGCGCCCGCTGCGGTTCGTGGCGCAGGAAGGCCAGCCGTTCGAGCACGTCCTCGACCATGTCATCGAGCAGATAGCGGGCGGCCCCGGGCCAGGCCTGCAAGGCCAGTGCGCGCCGCCGCATGGCAAGCCGGCGGTTCGGCGCGAAGATCACGGGCGGGGCAGGCTGGTTCACGGCGCACGCCCTGCCTTGCGCGGCGCGGCGGTGCAAGCGATACCGGGCGAGCAAATGCAGCTTCATCCGCTTCTGGTGCCGGTCGCCGACCTGGTCTTTCCGCCGCGCTGCCCGCTGTGTGGCGAGGCGCTGGCGGCGCAATCCGGGCTGTGCGGCGCTTGCTGGAGCGAGCTCGCCATTCCGGGCGATCCCTGCTGCCCCAAATGCCAGCGGCCGCTGGGGGAGGGCGCATCCGCCGGGACGGTTTGCGCCCCGTGCCTGGCCGATCCGCCCCGCCATGACGGGATCGCGGCAGGGACGCTTTATAACTCTGCCTCGCGCAAGCTGATCCTCGCGCTCAAGCATGGCCACCGGATCGCGCTGGCACCGCTGCTGGCCCGGCTGATGCTGGCGCAGGTACCCGAGCAAGTCGGCGCAGGCTGGATCGTGGTGCCGGTGCCGCTGCACCGCTGGCGGCTGTGGCGACGCGGGTTCAACCAGGCGGCCTTGCTTGGGGGAGAGATTGCCAGAGCGCGCGGGGCCAGGCTGGTGGTCGATGGGCTGATTCGCCGCAAGCAGACGCCGACCCTGGGCGGGCTGGGCAAGGCCGCGCGGGCACGCGCCTTGTCAGGAGCGATCGAACTCAATCCGAAGCGGAGCGGGGCGATTCGCGGTGCCAAGGTGCTGCTGGTCGATGACGTCCTGACCAGCGGCGCTACTACCAATGCCTGCGTTTCCGCGCTCAGGCGGGCCGGGGCCGAAACAGTGGTGGTGGCCTGTTTCGCGCGGGTGCTCGACGAAGCGCTCGATCTGGTCTGAACACGAAAACGCCCGGAACCGAGGCTCCGGGCGGTCTCGTGACGAAACTTTCAGAGCTTCCGCTTGCGCGGTTCGACCGATCCCCCTTGATCGGTCTCGCTCAATCCCTCATGCGGTGGTCCCTGAACCTGGGCCTTCGGCCTTCCGCACCGCTCCATTCTCTCAATCCGCCCGCGTTGAAAAGCGGCAACCGCGCGGCGGGATGTTTTTGCTCGACACATGTGGTGTTCTTGCAACAAGGGGAGGCGATGAGCACCGATCCGACCGACCGGGAGACCGGCTCCACCTTTCTCCCCAAATTCGACAACCAGGGGCTGCTGACGGCCGTGGTGGTCGATGCGGAAAGCCGCGACGTCCTGATGGTGGCATTCATGGATGCCGAGGCGCTGGCGAAAACCCGTGAGACCGGTCTGGCCCATTTCCATTCGCGTTCACGCGGGCGGCTGTGGCTGAAGGGTGAGACTTCGGGACACGTGCTGAAGGTGCGCGAGATCCGAGTCGACTGCGATCAGGACGCGCTGGTGCTGGTTTGCGATCCGCAAGGTCCGGCTTGCCATACCGGCGCGGTCAGCTGCTTCTACCGCAGGATCGACGGAGCAGGGCTGATCCCGGCCAGCGATTGACGCTTACGTAAAGGTAAGCTAGATTGCCGGGTATGGAACAGCTCGTTCAAAGCCCTTCGACCCATGATGGTGCGCATCTCGACACGCCCGATGCCCTGCAGCGCGAACACTTCTCGATCTCGGATCTGACCGAGGAATTCGACGTAACCGCTCGCGCGCTGCGGTTCTATGAAGACGAGGGCCTGATCGCTCCGGCGCGGGTCGGCCTGACCCGGGTCTATTCGAAGCGCGACCGGGCCCGGCTCGCCTGGATCCTGCGGGCCAAGAACGTCGGGTTCAGCCTGACCGAGATCAAGGAGATGATCGATCTCTATGATCTGGGTGATGGCCGGGTCGAACAGCGCCGGGTGACGATGCAGCGCTGCAAGGAAAAGGTCGCGCGGCTGAGCCAGCAGCGCGCCGATCTCGATGCCGCGATCACCGAGCTGACCACCTTCATCTCGCTGGTCGAGAATATCGAAACTTCCGCCCGCAAGGGTTGATCCACAAGTTCAGGGACAAAGCCATGCCGAGCTACAAGGCGCCGACGCGCGACACCCGTTTCGTCCTCAACGAAGTGCTCAAGCTGGAGCAGTACGGCAACCTGCCGACTTTCGAGAGCGCCAGTGCCGACATGGTCGATACCGTGGTCGAGGAGTGCGGCAAGTTCGCCGCCGAAGTGCTCGCCCCGCTCAACCAGCAAGGGGACTTGCAGGGCTGCACCCGCAACCCCGATGGTTCGGTCACCACGCCCGACGGCTTCAAGCAAGCCTTTGCCCAGTACCGCGAATCGGGCTGGGGCACGCTCGCCTCGCCAGAGGAATGGGGCGGGCAGGGCCTGCCACACGTGCTGGGATTCGTGGTCGAGGAATTCGTCGCCACCGCCAACCATGCCTTCGGGATGTATCCGGGCCTGACTCAAGGCGCGATCAGCGCGATCATCGCCAAGGCCTCGCCCGCGCTGCAGGCCAAATACCTGCCCAAGATGGTCACCAACGAATGGCTCGGCACGATGAACCTGACCGAGCCGCAGTGCGGCACCGATCTGGGCCTGATCCGGACCCGCGCGGTGCCGCAGGCCGATGGCTCCTATGCGATTACCGGAACCAAGATCTTCATCTCGGCCGGCGAGCATGACCTGACCGAGAACATCATTCACCTGGTCTTGGCCAAGACCCCGGGTGCGCCCGAAAGCAGCAAGGGTATCTCGCTGTTCATCGTCCCCAAGGTGCTGGTGAATGACGACGGCTCGCTCGGCGCGCGCAACGCGGTCTCGTGCGGCAGCCTCGAACACAAGATGGGGATCCACGGCAACGCCACTTGCGTGATGAACTATGACGGCGCGCAGGGCTGGATGGTCGGGGAGGAGAACAAGGGCCTCGCCGCGATGTTCATCATGATGAACGCGGCCCGGCTCGGGGTCGGGATCCAGGGCCTGGCCCAGGCCGAGGTTGCCTACCAGAACGCGGTCAAATACGCGCAGGATCGCCGCCAGGGCCGCGCACTGACCGGCCCGGCCGAGCCGCAGGAAAAGGCCGATCCGCTGTTCGTCCACCCCGACGTGCGGCGGATGCTGATGGACGCCAAGGCTTTCACCGAGGGGATGCGGGCATTCTATCTGTGGGGCGGGCTGCTGGTCGACCTCAGCCACAAGGCCGCTACCGAAGACGAACGCGCGCTGGCCGATGACATGATCAGCCTGCTGACCCCGGTGCTCAAGGGCTATGGCACCGACAAGGGCTTCGACACTTGCGTCAACATGCAGCAGGTGTTCGGCGGGCACGGCTACATCGAGGAATGGGGGATGAGCCAGTTCGTCCGCGATGCGCGGATCGCCCAGATCTATGAAGGCGCCAACGGGGTCCAGGCGATGGATCTGGTCGGGCGCAAACTCGCGCTAAACGGCGGCCGCGCGGTTCAGGCGTTCTTTGCCGAAGTCGATTCGGCTTGTGCTGGGGCCAAGGACCGGCCGGAGCTGGCCGGCCTCGCCGGGCAGATCGGAAAGGCCAATGGCGAACTCAAGGCCGCGACGATGTGGTTCATGGCTAACGGCATGACCAATCCCAACAACGTCGGGGCCGGGGCGCATCACTTCATGCACATCATGGGGATCGTGGCGCTGGGGCATATGTGGCTCAAGATGGGCACGGTCGCCGCCGATGCGCTGGCCGCGGGCACCTCGGACAAGGCGTTCTACGAAGCCAAGCTGGTCACCGCGCGCTACTTCGGCGAGCGGTTTGCTCCCGATGCCGGCGCGCTGCGCCGCAAGATCGAGGCTGGCAGCGAAGCGATGATGGAACTGCCGGTCGAGGCTTTTGCCACGGCGTGATCCGGTCGATTCGCGGGTTTCACGGTTTCAAAGTGCCGGTGCGAACATAGCAACTTGCCGCGATGCAGGAAAACCACGCCTTTTTTGCCCTGCACCGGGCGCTCAGCGGGCGGGGTAACCGCGCTCTTCATGCTTGATCCACCAGGCGTTGCCTGCGGTTACCTGGACTTCACCGGCCAGCTTGTGCTTGCGGCGATAGTTGTCGACCGCGATGCGGCAGCCGATCAGGTGCCAGTCGTCGACGATGACCACGCCGCCCTTGTTGAGGAGCGGGTAGAGGTATTCGAGCGAAGTCTCTGTTGAATCAAACGAATCTGAATCGAGCCGGATCATTGCCAGTTCGCGTGAGGCGAGGCCGGGCAGGGTATCGGCGAAAAAGCCTTCGAGCAGCTCGACCTGCTCATCGAGCAAGTCGAAGCGGGCGATCGCAGCGCGGACATCGGTGAGGCCGGCTTCCCAGCGGTCGGTCCACTTGTTGACCTCGTCGTGGCGAAACTTCTCGCTCAGCGGAATTCCGGTGAAGCTGTCGGCGGCGATGACCTGCCGGTCTGTCACGGCATGGGCGGCGAGCAGGGCCCGCATGAAGATGATCGCGCCGCCGCGCCAGACCCCGGCTTCGATCAGGTCTCCCGCCACGCCTTCAGCCAGGATCCGTTCGAACTGGTGCTCGATCAGCTCAAGCTGGTGGACATTTTGCAGGGTGAGTGGCCGGGCGAGCGGCGGAATGGTCCACTCCGAAGCCTTCGGATCGTAAAATCCCGCGCTGTGAAAACGCGCAAAGGGCTGGTCATCGCCAAGTTGTGTGAAGTTCGTCACCGCGCGCTTGATCAGGCCAAGATAGCGCTGGCGCAGGTCGGTGCTCATGCGACGGCAAGAACCTCGTCCAGCAGGCCGAGCAGGGCGGCCCAGCTTTGCCGGTCGGCGCTGGCGTCATGGACAACCGCGCCGGTGGCCGGGGACGGATTGGGATTGGTGAAGCCGTGCGGAACGCCGCTGTAGCTGTGGAAGTGCCAGTTGGCACCGACCGCGTCCATTTCCTCCCAGAACCGCATCACGTGATCGCGCGGGACCAGGGCGTCGGCGTCACCGTGACAGACCAGGATTCGCGCGCGGATCGGCCGGTCGGCCGGTCGATCCGTCTCGAGCAGCCCGTGAAAACTCGCGACCAGCGCCAGATCGGCATCGCTGCGGGCCAGTTCGAGTACCGCTTGTCCGCCCATGCAGAACCCGATCGCGGCGCGCGGGAGCCCGGCTGCGAGTTTGTCCAGCACCGCCAAGGCGGCGTGGAGTCGGGCGCGGTAGGTATTGGTGTCCGCCCGCAACGCCTTCGCAAGTTCCGCCGAGGCGGGAAAGCTGGCCGGGATCTCACCATAGAAGTCCGCGATCAAGGCGAGGTATCCGGCATCGGCCAAGGCTGCTGCCTTGGCTTCGATCACCGGTGTCACGTTCATGATCGTCGGGAAGACCACCACCGCCGCGCGCGGTTTGCCCGCGGGCCGCGCCAGCCACCCAGTCAACGCGGTGCCCCGGTCGGAATAATCGACCCGCTCGAGCCCGCTCATTCGGGCAGGAAATCCGGCACCGACAGATAGCGCTCACCGGTATCGTAGTTGAAGCCGAGCACCCGGCTGCCGGCCGGCAGTTCGGCCAGCTTCTGCTTGATCGCGGCGAGCGTCGCGCCCGAACTGATCCCGACCAGCATGCCTTCCTGAGTGGCGCAGAGCCGGGCCATTTCCTTGGCATCGGCCGGATCGACCTGGATCGCGCCGTCGATCGCCTGGGTGTGGAGGTTGGCCGGAATGAAGCCCGCGCCGATCCCCTGAATCGGGTGCGGGGCGGGCTGCCCGCCCGAGATCACCGGCGAAAGCGTCGGCTCGACCGCATAGGCCTTCATCGCCGGCCACTTGGTCTTGAGGAATTCGGCGCAGCCGGTCAGGTGCCCGCCGGTGCCGACCCCGGTGATCAGCGCGTCGATCGGGCTGTCGGCGAAATCGGCGTAGATTTCCTGCGCAGTGGTGGCCACGTGGACCGCGATATTGGCGGGGTTTTCGAACTGCTGGGGCATCCACGAACCCGGGGTGCTGGCGATCAGTTCGTGCGCGCGCTCGATCGCGCCCTTCATGCCCTTTTCGCGCGGGGTCAGGTCAAAGGTCGCGCCATAGGCCAGCATCAGGCGGCGGCGCTCGATCGACATCGATTCGGGCATGACCAGCACCAGCTTGTAGCCCTTGACTGCGGCCGCCATGGCAAGGCCAATCCCGGTGTTGCCGCTGGTCGGCTCGACGATCGTTCCGCCGGGCTTGAGCGCGCCGTCGCGCTCCGCCGCCTCGATCATCGCCAGGCCGATCCGGTCCTTGATCGAACCGCCGGGGTTGGCACGCTCGGCCTTCACCCACACCTCGTGGTCGGGGAACAGCCGCGCGAGGCGGATGTGCGGGGTGTTGCCGATGGTGGCGAGGATGCTGTCAGCCTTCATGGGGACGGGTCCTTCTGTCGATAGTGCGGGGCGAAGGTCTTCGCCCTGATGAGTTCGGGGAAGATCACCGCCCAGATTGCGGTGACCACGATAGCTCCCGCGCCGCCAAGCGCAACTGCGCCGATCGGTCCGAGCAGGGCGGCGGCCAGTCCGGACTGCATCTCGCCCAGTTCGTTCGAGGCGGAGATGGCCAGGCCCGAGATCGACGAGACCCGGCCGCGCTTGTCATCCGGGGTGTTGAGCTGGACCAGAGTATTGCGGATGAACACCGAAACCGAATCCGCCGCGCCCAGCAGCGCCAGCATCGCCAGCGACAGGGGAAAGCTGGTCGAAAGGCCGAAGATCAAGGTGGCCAAGCCATAAACCGCCACGGCCCACAGCATCTTCGATCCGACATTGCGGGCCAGGGGGCGTATCCCCAGCCAGAGCGCGACCAGCATCGCCCCGGCAGCCGGGGCCGCGCGCAGCAGACCCAGGCCTTCGTCACCGACATGGAGCACGTCATAGGCGAAGGCCGGCAACATCGCGGTCGCCCCGCCGAGCAGCACCGCGAACAGATCGAGCGTGACGCATCCGAGCAGGAACCGCTCGCGCCAGACGAATTTCGCGCCTTCGCCCATCAGCTTGAGCGGATGGTCGGGCGCCGCAGCCGGCGGGGCCCGGTGCCGGATCGCGAGCAGGGTGAAAATCGCCAGCCCCAGCAGTCCCGAAGCGTACCAGTAGGGCAGCGACGGATCGGCGGCGAGCAGGAACCCCCCTGCGGCCGGGCCGATGACGGCGGCCGACTGCCAGGCGATCGAGCTGGTCGCGATCGCCTTGGGCAGCAGGTCGGGCGGGACCACGTTGGGGGTGATCGCGCTGATCGCCGGGCCGATGAAGACCCGCGCCGCGCCATAGCAGGCCGCGAGTGTGAACAGCAGCGGCAGGGTGACGAAGTCCCAGGTGTTGGCCGCAGCCAGCGCCAGGCCGATCCCCAGATCGACCACGGTCGCGACCGCGCCAAGGTAGCGGCGGTCCATCCGGTCGGCCAGCAATCCGGCCAGCGGGGTCAGCAGCATGAAAGGTATGAACTGGACCAGGCCCAGCAGGCCCAGCAGAAAGGCGGCTTCGCCTTCGCTCATGCCGGACTGCCGGCCGAGCTGGTAGACCTGCGCGCCGATCACCACGACCATGGCGGAAGTGGCCATGGTCGAGATGAACCGGGCCAGCCAGATCAGGCGATAGTCACGAACTTGCAGGGGATGGGTGGGAATGCTCACCCGCCAGCAATGGCAGCGCCCCCGGCGCTTGCCAAGCGATCAGATGCTTTGCCGGGTGATACCCGCGCTTTAGCGGCTCTTGCGCAGCCGCGGGTTGGGCTGGATCGCGTCGATCATCCGGATGAAGTCATCGAGCCGGATGATCCGTTCGAACTGGAACCCGGCGCGGCCTTCGGCCAGCCAGATCAGGTGCGCTTCGATCCGGCCGATTTCGGGCAGACGGAGATCGGAAGAGCGTCGTGTAGGGAAAGAGTGTCTTCGCCT
>CALCQB010000267.1 GCA_937897535.1 uncultured Novosphingobium sp.
AGGCCGATCAGGAACATCGGCAAGCCGACAAACAGGGTGTTGAGCGCACTGCGCGATCTGGCGTTGGCCAGTTTGCGCCGTTCGGCCTGCACAACCCACGGGGTAGCGCCAGCCAGGGCTATCGACGCAATGCTGAGCAAGATGGTGGTCACACTCGGCATGGTCAGGGTAGCAATACCGTTGACCACCACGGCCCCGGCAAAGATCGGTGCCATCAGAACCCAATTCGGTTCGATCAGGTTGCGCAGGACTTGCTGGTCAGACCCACGCCGTGAATTGCGTCGGCGTTGGTCCACTCCGGCGGCTGGTGCAATGGCCTGAGCCGCGGGACTTGCCCCAAGTGTAGCGGGCGCAGAGCCGCGTCCGCGCGGCGAGGGCACGTCGGATTCCTGATGAACCAGTCTCGCAGGCTTGGCGGACATAGCCTTGCTTGTGCCGTAAAGCGTTTGAGAAACGGTTAAATTTACCATCTTCGTCGCTGGATTTCGGCCAATCACCACTTACAGCAGGGGCCCGCTTGAAATGGCCGGGCTGCGCAGGCATCATCGCAATCTACGAATGACAATAATGGGGACGAGCGATGGCCAAAGGCAGCACCACGCTGGAAAATGAAGCGGCCCAATCGACCACGGCACTCGGACCACTGGTCGGGCTGGCCCGCGAGGATTTCGTCGGCGCGGTGGCACTGCTGCTGCGCGAGACCGCCACCGATCCCGGCCGGACGATGCGGCACATGCAAGGCTTCGGCGAAGACGTCGTCAAGATCCTGACCGGAAAGTCTGACCTGGCGCCCGATGCCAAGGACAAGCGCTTCAAGGATCCGGCCTGGCAGTACAACCCGTTCTTCCGCGCCGGAGCGCAGTACTACCTGGCAATCCAGAAGGGCATGAAGAGCTGGCTGGACGAGCTGGAACTGGACGAACTGGAGCGTGACCGGGCCAATTTCATCTCAAACATCATCATCGATGGCCTGGCCCCGACCAACACCCTGGTCGGCAACCCCAGCGCGCAAAAGCGGCTGATTGACAGTGGCGGACTGTCGCTGATCAAAGGCCTGAAGAACGCCTACAACGACATCGTCCACAACAACGGAATGGTCAGCCAGGTTGACAAGACCCCGTTCAAACTGGGCGAGAACGTCGCGACGGCCAAAGGCGCGATAGTCTATCGCGACGCGATGTTCGAACTGATCCACTACGCTCCAACCACGGATGAGGTTTACGCGATCCCGCAGTTGACGATTCCACCGCAAATCAACAAGATGTACATCAACGACCTCACCCCCGAAAAGTCGGTGGTCAAGTGGCAGACCGACAACGGTA
This sequence comes from uncultured Novosphingobium sp., assembly GCA_937897535.1. Lineage (GTDB taxonomy): Bacteria > Pseudomonadota > Alphaproteobacteria > Sphingomonadales > Sphingomonadaceae > Novosphingobium. The sequence goes on from CALCQB010000267.1 coordinate 1,323, forward strand.
TCCAGTGCTTCGTCATGTCGTGGAAGAACCCGACCAAAGAGGAAGGGATCTGGGGGATGGACGATTACATCGCCTCGTGTCTCACGGCGGTGGACGTGGTGGCAGAGATTACCGGCGCTCCCAAGGTCAACGTCTCCTCGGCCTGTTCGGGCGGACAGACCGGCTCGATCCTGGCCAGCAAGATGGCGGCAGCCGGCGACCAGCGGCTGGGCGCGCTGACCTACATGGTCACCGTGCTGCACCCCAAGCAGAACGATATCGAAGCCGGTTCGCTGATGACCGCAAATGGGCTGGAACTGGCCAAGAAGCGCGCCGCGAAGGCCGGGATCATCAAGGGCAACGACCTGGCCCGCGGCTTTGCCTGGCTGCGTCCCAACGACCTGATCTGGAACTACGTGATCAACAATTACCTGATGGGGGATGATCCGCCAGCCTTCGACGTGCTGTTCTGGAATGCCGATGCGACCAATCTGTCCGCCTCCTTGATGGGCGACTTCCTCCACCTGTTCGAAACGCTGGCTTTCACCAAGCAGGGCGAAGTCGAAATGGCCGGACACAAGATCGATCTGAGCAAGGTCACCAGCGACCTGTTCATCCTCGGCGGGACCACCGATCACATTACTCCGTGGCGGGCCTGTTACCGCTCGACACAGCTGTTCGGATCGCAGGACGTGACTTTCGTGCTCAGCCAGGCGGGCCACATGCAGGCGATCCTCAACCCGCCGGGCAACCCCAAGGCCAAATACTATGTTTCGAAAAAGGGTGGAAAGCCGCCTGCCGATGTTGACGACTGGCTGAAGGGCACCGAGGAAGTGGCAGGAAGCTGGTGGCCCTACTGGATGGAATGGTTGCAGAAGCGCGCGGGGGACAAGGTGCCAGCACCGAAAACCCTGGGCAGCAAGAAGCATCCGCCCAAGGAAGCCGCACCCGGGCTCTACGTGCTCGATTGATCGTAAGGAATTGCCCAGCGTGAGTGTTGACCTGACCGCCGAATTCTCGATGGAAACCGTCGGCGGCCGCACCTTGCGGGTGGCGCGCTGGCGTTGGGATGAACCGAGTGAACACTTGCCGATCCTGTTCTTCAACGGGATTGGCGCCAACATCGAAGCGGTCGCCCCGCTGGCCGAAGCATTGACCGACCGCCCGTTCATCATGTTCGATATGCCAGGCGTCGGCGGCAGTCCCGCGCCGCTGGTCCCCTACACCCCCTTCACGATGAGCTGGACCGCCAAGCAACTGCTGGGGCGCTTCGGGGCCGAGCAGGTCGACGTGATGGGCGTATCGTGGGGCGGCGCGATGGCCCAGCACTTCACCCTGCAGCACGGCGATCTGGTCCGCCGCTTGGTGCTGTGCGCGACCACCGCCGGGATGATCATGGTGCCGGGCAATCCGGCCGCGCTGACCAAGATGGCGAACCCGCGGCGCTATGTCGATGCCGCGTTCATGGAAGAGCATTTCCGCACGCTCTACGGCGGGCTGACCGGCGGCAAGAGCGAGCACATCAGCCGCCTGACCCCGCCCACCCCGCGCGGCTATCTGTACCAGCTGCTGTGCATGATCGGCTGGACCAGCGTCCCCGCGCTGCCCTTCCTCAAGAAGGACGTGCTGATCATGATGGGCGATGAGGACCAGATCGTCCCGCTGATCAACGGCAAGCTGCTCGAAAGCCTAATCCCCAACAGCCGGTTGGAGATCTTCGAGCAAGGCGGGCACCTGTTCATGCTCACGCACCGCGAGCAGACCATCTCGTCGCTCCACGGGTTCCTCGACGGACCCGATCGGGAAAGCAGAAAGGCCGCCTGACACATGCGCCACATCGCGATCATCGGTTCGGGCCCGGCGGGCTACTACACGGCCGAGGCCGCGCAGAAGCAGTGGGGCGACGAGGTCCGGGTCGATGTGTTCGATATGCTGCCGGTCCCCTACGGCCTGATCCGCACCGGGGTGGCGCCCGATCATCAGTCGATCAAGGGCGTCTCGCGGCGCTACGAAACCACCGCGCTGTCGGACAACGTCCGGTTCGTCGGCAACGTGATGATCGGCAAGGACGTCTCGGTTGCCGAGCTGCAACAGGTTTACGATGCGGTGGTGATCGCCACCGGCGCGCCGCACGACCGCAAGCTGAACCTGCCCGGAGACAATCTCGGCAACGTCTATGGCAGCGCGGCCTTCGTCGGCTGGTACAACGGCCACCCGCAGTTTGCCGATCTCGATCCCGACTTGTCGGGCGATACAGCCGTGGTCATCGGCATGGGCAACGTCGCGCTCGACGTCGCGCGGATCCTGGCCAAATCGCGCGCCGAGTTCGTCGGTAGCGACATCGTCGCCCACGCGCTCGATGTGCTCGATACCTCTCGGCTCAAGCGGATCGTCGTGCTCGGACGGCGCGGGCCGCACCAGATCATGATGACCCCCAAGGAACTGGGCGAGCTATCGCACTTGACCCGCGCCGCGCCGCGGGTCGATCCCGCCGATCTTCCCGAAGAGGGCGAGGACGCATTGCTCGAGCCGGGCCTGCGCAAGTCGGTCAACCATCTGCGGTCGTTCGCCGCGATCCCGGAAAGCCACTACGCCGACTACCCGATCGAGATCGAATTCGATTTCTTCGCCAGCCCCAAGGCCCTGCTCGGCACCGACAAGGTCGAAGGAATCGAGGTTGAACGCACCACGGTCGAAGCCGGCCGTGCGGTCAGCACCGGCGAAACCTACGTCATTCCCGCTGGCATGGTGGTAGCCTGCATCGGCTATCGCTCCTCGCCCATCCCCGACGTGCCGTTCGACGAGCGTGAAGGGAGGTTCGCCAACGACGAAGGCCGGATCCTGCCGGGGCTCTATTGTGTCGGCTGGGCCCGGCGCGGGCCATCGGGCACCATCGGCACCAACCGCCCCGACGGCTTCGGCGTGATCGAAAAGATCGCCGAAGACCTGGCGGCAGGTTCGCTTGGCCATGGCGGCAAGCAGGGCCGCGCCGGGTTCGATGCGCTGGCGCAGCAGCGCGGGCTTGACGTCGTCACCTTCCGCGACTGGAAAAAGATCGAGGCGCAGGAAGAGGCCCGCGCCCGCGATGGCGCCCCGCGCGAGAAGTTCGTCGATGTGGCTGCGATGATCAAGGCGCGCGGTGACTGACGCAAGGGCTTGCCCCCCGCTCCACTCCGTGATTTAATCGCCCGGTTAAGCGTGCGTCCGTCAGAGTCGCCGTCAGCCGGAGAGAGCCCATGGCCACCTATGATCTGATCATCCGCAACGGGACCATCGTCGATGGCAGCGGCGCACCTCGCTTCTTGGGCGATGTCGCCGTCACCAACGGACTGATTGCAGCTGTGGGCAACGTCCATGGCGATGCCACGCAAGAAATCGATGCTTCCGGCAAGGTCGTCGCGCCTGGCTGGGTCGATATTCACACCCATTATGATGGCCAGGCGACCTGGGATCAGGAAATGGCTCCGTCAAGCTGGCACGGCGTTACCACGGTAGTGATGGGCAACTGCGGGGTCGGTTTTGCCCCCGCCAAGCCCGACAAGCACGAGTGGTTGATCGGGTTGATGGAGGGTGTGGAAGATATTCCAGGAGCCGCGCTGGCCGAAGGAATGCAATGGGATTGGGAAACCTTTCCAGAATACCTCGACGCACTCGAGAAGAAGCCGCGTGCGATCGATGTTGGTACGCACGTACCGCACGGTGCGGTGCGCGCCTATGTATTGGGCGAACGCGAGAAGCCCGGCGCCGTGCCAACCGATGCCGATATCGTCGCAATGTCGGCAATCGTCGAAGAAGGGCTGCACGCTGGCGCGCTCGGCTTTTCGACCAGCCGGACGGCAGGCCACCGTTCGGTCGATGGCGAAGTCGTCCCTGGAACCAGTGCGACCGCTGACGAACTGATCCGGATCGGGCGGGCAATGGGCAGGGTCGGGCATGGGGTGTTCGAAATGGCGAGCGACCTCAACCGCGAATGGAATGAGTTCGGATGGATGGGTGCCTTGAGCCGCGAGACCGGGCTGCCTGTGACTTTTGCCGCGCTCCAGTCATTCTCGCGCGACCTGACCCTTGATGAACAGATCGCCGAGATGGACCGTGAGAACGCGGCGGGCGCAAATATCATCGCGCAGATCGCGCCGCGCGGATTTGGCGTAATCATGGCTTGGCGCGGCTCGGTCCATCCGTTCCGCTTTCGCCCGTCCTTCGCCGCTATCGAGGTGCTGCCATGGGACCAGCAGTTGGTGACGCTCAAGGACCCGGCATTCAAGGCACAGCTGCTGGCTGAGGCAAATGTCTATCCAGAAAACGAGATCACTCACCTCTACCAGGTGATCGGCGAAGGCTGGACGCAGCAGTTCGAGATGGACGACGACTTCGACTACGAGCCGCAGCCCGAGGCCAGCATGGCCGCGCTCGCAGTAGCGAAGGGCGTGACGCCGGCCGAATACGCCTATGACCTGCTGACCTCAGACGAGGGCACCGGCTTCATCTATCTGCCGCTCCTCAATTACGTCGATGGCAACCTCGATTTCCTCGAAGCACTGCAAGCCCGCGACG